>CAZPIL010000075.1:0-6885 GCA_964586705.1 uncultured Nitrososphaera sp.
GGCCTGGGTCTGGGGTGGCCAGGCCGCGGGTGAGTACTACGGCGGGTATTCACCTTCCGACGACCAAGTGACGCATCTGTTGGGTGGTTCTTTAGAGTTACCTCCATAGGTCTAGCCCCTTCGATATGTATCTCAACAGGGTCACGGACAAAGTATAGTCTCATAGACTTGGGGTCAATTATTTTGCGATTGAATGCTTCCAAGGATTCAAATGGTGGTTTGGTCTCGGCCAGAGTCAGACCAAGAGATAGTACAAACTTTCGTATCGCCTCGGGCACAAAGCCCCTTCTCCGAAATGCCAGTAACGTCGGTAGGCGAGGGTCATCCCAGCTCTTTATTGTGCCGTTATCTATTAGTGGCCGTATCTTTCGCTTAGAGACAGGCATCCCTTCGAATTCAAGTCGTGAAAATTCGATCATTACCGGTTTACGAAGGCCAAGCTTGTCAAGTATCGCAAAGTATAGTGCGTTGCGCAGTTCATATTCCTTGGTGCGCATGGCATGCGTAACCCCGTCAAGGCTGTCTTCTATAGGCGCAGCAAAATCGTATGTCGGCCAAACCCTCACCCTATCGCCTATTTTTGGGTGGTCGCCTTCTATAATCCTGAAAAGCGTTGGATCGCGCATTGCAGTATTAGAGTCTGCCATATCGCCTTTGAACCGGATAATAGCTTTATTCTGCTCATATGAGCCGTCAAACATACTTTCTAGCCGTTCTCTAACATGAACATCTTTGCCTCTACATTCACAAGGAAGTCCCTTTGAACGCAAGTCGCGCATCTTGTCCTGGCTGCAAGTGCACACATACGCGCCGCCTGACTGGACTAGCTTTTTGCCATAGTCGTGCAATAACGCGATGTCATCAGAAGTATTTTTTACAATATCCGGCTTGACTCCTAGCCATTCTAGGCCTTCCGAGATAGCGCCATAGTATTCTAGATCTTCCTTGAGCGGGTTAGTATCGTCAAAGCGGAGTATCAGTTTGCCATTGTACATACGAGCGTATTCTTCATCAATAATGGCTGCCTTGGCATGGCCTATGTGGGGATAGCCATTGGGCTCAGGAGGAAACCTTGTCACGACATTTCCTGCCACAGCCCCCTCCAGAGGCGGCAGGAGTGACTTTTGCTCTGTCGACTTTTTGACTTCAAGCTCGCCAGGGGCCAACTGTTCGAGAAGCTTTTTCTGATCTTCGTGTCCTAATGCATTTACCGCCGCCACGTGCACCTTGATGTCCGGAATCAAGAATTTGATCGAGGAACGCAGATCTGGCCGGGAGCCCAGAAGCTTTGACATCACGGCGTCAAGTTGGGCCTTGCCATCATGGTTTAGGGCATTTTTGAGTGCTACTATCCGGACAAGCCTTTCGGCATCATTGTCAAGCGGCACGTCAAAGACTCCTGCCCACTATGAAATCTGCGGCAAGCTCAAGCGAATGCCGCGCGGGGACGTCCCCATACTCTTGAAGTGAAGCAAGAGCTCTGCGCATGTGTTCCCTTGCAGAATTCCTAACATCTTCGTCCACACCCATGTCTGAAACCGACTTGACAGCGTCTTTTATCCCTACGGAAGTCGCGGTTTTTGATCCAAAGACATTCATTATCTTTTCCCTGTTTGCTCCCCTGGCCCTCTTTATAGCCAACAATATTGGAAGCGTCTTTTTACCTTCTCTTATGTCATTTCCCGCGGACTTGCCCGTAACATTTGGATCGCCTATTGCGCCTATCAGGTCATCTACTAGCTGGAATGCCACGCCTACATTGTGTCCAAAAGAGGAGAGGTTCGCAATATCGCGGTTTGAGGGTTTCGGAGCAGATAATGCTCCAAGCGCGCACGACACCTCAAAGAGTGCCGCGGTTTTCTTGCCTATCATATCTATGTACTGTGTTTCGCTTGGGAACTTGGTGTTTGATGCAAAGTCTATGTCTGTGACCTGTCCTTCGCAGATAACAGTGCATGCGTCTGCAAGTTTTCTGGTCATTTCTATTATTGCAGAATCTGAAATACCGACGTTCTTGCATTCAGAGGAAAGGAGCTCGAACGCTTTTGAGAATAGTACATCCCCCCCCAAGATTGCGAGTGGCAGGCCGTACTGTCGGTGAACAGTTGACACGCCATGGCGCATTTCATCATTGTCCATGATGTCATCATGTACAAGGGTAAAGTTATGGACTAGTTCTACAGCGGCAGCCGCCGGCAGAGCACGCTTTATGTCGCCACCCAAGAGCTCGCAGCCCTTTATCAACATGAATGGCCGGAGTCGCTTCCCTCCAGTGCGAATGTAATGTGACGATGCGTGATAAAGCTCCTTTGGCCGGCCTGATAGGTACGAAAGCAAAAACTCGTTTACAGAAGATGCGCACATTTCAAGCTCATTTTTTGCGCTACTTGCATTCATGCGCGACCGACCTCTTCTGCTAGAGGGCCTGTCAATATATATCTTGAACTGGCAAGGGAGCGGACATTGGGTGCACCTACTAGAAACATAGTGCTCTTTATTTCTTCAATGACCGAGTCAGCAAACTCTAGTAGCGCTTCCCCGGACTTTGCTGCCGCTTTAAGAAAGGGGTAGGCCATTGCCGCCATATCTGCGCCAAGAGTAATGCATTTTGCGACTTCGAGTCCATTTCTTAGGCCTCCTGATGCTATCAGTGGCAATTTTACTGCCCGTCTCACCTGCATGAGACTTGAAGCTGTAGGTATGCCCCAGTCCCAGAACACATCGCCCAGTCTAGCCTTGGTCTTGTCCTTTACCAAGTCCGCGCGCACCTTTTCAACTCCTGCCCAACTAGTTCCGCCTGCTCCTGCAACATTTATGGCAGATACGCCGGCCATCTCCAGCTTTATAGCCACCTCACGCGAAATGCCAGCTCCAACTTCCTTTACTATCACCGGCACATCCATGCTTTTCACAAGCTCGGAGATCCGGTCAAGGACCCCTCTGTATCGAGGTTCGCCTTCTGGTTGCACAAGCTCCTGTAGGGGATTTAGGTGTACGACAAGTGCATTTGCCCCTATCATCTTGACTATTCTTTTTGCTTCGTCTATTGTAAGGCCTTTTGCAAGCTGCGCGCCGCCGATGTTGGCTATGAGAAAGGCATCAGGAGCATTTTTTCTTGCTACTGAATACGTGGCTGCAAGTTCCTCATTTTTAAGGCCGGCACGCTGGCTGCCAAGTCCCATGCCGAGCCCATACTTTTGCGCAAGCTCGCCAAGTCTACCATTGATTATGGTTGCCTCGTCTGTGCCACCTGTCATAGAGTCAATTATCAGCGGCGCAGAAAACCTGTGTCCAAGGAAAAATGTCGAAAGATCGATATCATCATAGTCTACTTCAGGCAGGGCATTATGGACAAGTTTCACGTACTCAAGGTATGTGGAAGTGGTCCTCGCTTGGACATCCTTATGCAGAGGTATGTCGATGCCATCCTTCTTGCGCTGTTTTATTACTTCTATATCTGAGGGCACATTGGAAGTGTCAGGCACTATCTCTTCCCCTCACGAGCGTGCCTACAGACATCTTGCCGCCAGCAGCTTCTACAATGCGCTCTGGTGCTAGCCCATTTACCATCATCACATCTATTCCAAGAGATGCAATCTTAAATGCTTCCCTTATTTTGCGCTGCATTCCACCTGTTACGTCTGCCCCGGAGATATGAGAGAATGACACCTTGCCCTTAGGACGCATTTCGGCTACCAGATCCTCTGTTTGCATATCTCTGTATATACCGTCGACATTAGTGGCAAATATCACCCTTGAAGGCAGGAGTATTTTTGCAAGTATGGTCATCAGCGCATCTCCAGAAAGTATGGAGTATTTCCTGCCCCCCATGTGTACCACGTCACCACAAGTCACAGGAATCATACCACCTGTGGCCATTATGCCGATCTCCTTTATTTTGGTGGGAAGTGGACTGTGACGTAACATGAAAGAAGATGGGGCAAGCGAATATGGGTTTGTCCCCGCTTTTATCATCGAGTTTACGATTATCTGGTTAAGTGTCATCATCGACTCGTGTACGACTGACACACCATGAGGGTCATATGCAGCAGGTCGAGTATGCATGTCGTATTCTACAGACCAATAGTGGCCAAAAGAACCGCCCCCATGTACGACTACGAGAGGCGAGATCCCTGCCAATACCTCAGATATCCGGTCAATGGCGCCCGTATTGGCTGAAAGAGGCTTGTCCTTGAATGTCACGACAGACCCGCCGAGCTTCACCAGTACCGGCCTTTTCACATTGGACTTACTTTTAAGATGGGATTTAAAGCTTAGGTGATATGACTTGGCTGCCGATCTTGCTTTGCGCCTGCCGCCTGTCCCTTTTGCATTGTAAACCGCCTATCGGCAGGAATAACGTATAATTTTACAGCGCTATTGATGGCATAATGCGGAGTGCCATCAGGGTTGCGATAGTTAGTAGCTATTCCTACTCTTTCAAGCGACACCTTTACTTTTACAATTGTTCCATCTTCCAGCTTAAAAGTGACTGTATCGTCACCGGCGCTTTCATAATCAAGCATTTTGAATTCTATCTTGTCGGGCAAGCGGCCTTCTGTCATGGACGTTATAGGTAACTAGTACTTATAATAATGCCTCGCCTGTGCATAATTTCAACGCGTCATAATCTATTTATCTTCGAATAGGGTCAGCTACCTTATGGGGAGGTTCTTTGGACGCGATAGTAGGGAGCGTCCTTCTGAAGTCGAGGAACGGCAGGATTACACCGATGCCGATTTCCAAAAACGGGACCTGTACAAGAAAGGCCTCAACCACATGTCAAACGACAAGATGCTCGATGCTATCAGAAGTTTTGAGCTTGCTCTCAGGATAGACCCACAGTACGTAGATGCATGGATCAAGAAGGGCTATTCTCATTTCCATTCAGGCGAGAATACAGTTGCAGTGGCAGCCTATGACAGGGCGCTGGAAATAGACGTAAACAACGCAGATGCATGGAATCTCAAGGGCCTCGCATACTACAAGATGAAAAATTATGATAAGGCTATCGAGTGTTGTGAAAAGGCAATTGACATTGATCCCAACGATGGTATGTCATGGTACAACAAGGCCTGTTACATGACCCTCATAGGCAAGGTAGACGAAGGGCTTGAGGCACTTAAGCGCTCCATAGAGATAGACATCCAGAACGCCCGCAAGGCGGTTAAGGACCGCGACTTTGAAAACGCAAGAGCAGAGGAGGGATTCAGGAGGATTATCGAAGTTGTCGTCTTAGAATCAATAAGACAGGGTTACGATTATGTAGGCAAGATAGTTTGGGTCACAGGTATTGACAAGGTCGAAGTGGAGGACGCAATTATGCGCCTTTCCATGAAGGGTCTGCTGACAAGGCATGAAAAGCGCAACATCACCGGTATGGAGGAATACTTTGAACTCACAAATGAAATAGCAGAAAAAGTCGGTACAACAAAGAAAATCGGCCTCTTTGGCAAAAAAGAGGTTTCTGCCCCAATGCAGCAGCTCAAGGATATCAGCGAGGTGCTCGGTATGGCAAGGGAGGCTGTCGAGAAAGGTGATCTTGATGCAACCAAGAGGTACTTTGAAGAGCTGATAAACCCAGCAAAGCACGGTAGTGCCATGATAGAACAGTTCTTCGACGAACACAGGGATTTAAGGTTGGCACAGATACGACTCCGCGATAAGGGGCAAGAATACTTGAATGCCAACAGGTCTGTCCTTGTTGACATGATATCGAGAATAGATATGAAGATCCGCCAAGGTCCTGTGTCTAAACCGGCAAAAGATTAAATCTATACGTACTTTATTGCGTGTCAAATGGCAGATATCAAAGTTGCCGTCATAGGCGTCGGCAACGTAGGGGCGACGTTTGTACAGGGTGCAGATTATTATAGCAACTCGAAAAATACGGTTGGTCTGTGGCACCAGAAAGTTGCGGGCTTTAGACCATCAAGCATCAAGATTGTCTCTGCTTTTGACATAAATCCTTTAAAGGTGGGCAAGACCCTTGCACAGGTAGCGACGGAGAGCGCGCCAAGGTATCATCAAGTAAAGGATAACAAAGTTGTTGTTAACCCTGGCATTGCCCTTGACAATCATGACAGGCAGGTATCAGACACATCTACAGTAGACTTTGCAAAGGTACTCGAAGATTCCGGACCCGACGTTGTGTTGAACCTAATCTCGTCAGGCATGGACAAAACGTCCGCAGAGTACGCTAGGGCCGCGCTAAGAGCCGACGCGGCGTTTGTGAATGCAACGCCGGCCAAGATAGCCAATTCCACTCTAGCGATCAAATTTGCACAAAGGAGGTTAGTTCTTGCTGGTGACGATCTTCTGAGCCAATTTGGCGGCACAGCATTCCATAAGGGCATGATCGACTTTATGGTAGAGCGCGGTGTGCATGTCTCTAAGAGCTACCAGTTAGATGTAGGCGGAAGTGAAGAGACAAAGAAGACTATGGATGAGCGCATAAAGACGCTAAAACGCGGCATGAAGACGAGCTCTATTGGACTTGAAGCACCCTATAGGTTTGATTCGGTAGCAGGAACCACCGAGTATACTGATTTTCTTGGAGATTCCCGCAATAGCTATTACTGGATGTCAAGTGACGGATTTCTAGGCACCAAGATAATCATGGACTTGACCCTTAGAACAAACGACGGCGCAAACGCAGGCAACGTTCTCCTTGATATCACAAGAGCCGCAAAGGCAAAAGGTAGCATAAAGAAAATAACAGAAGTGATAAACGCATATGGCTTCAAGAATCCACCGAAAAAGGCCAAGATACGGCAATCATATACAGGTTTTACCGACATGTTCTGCTAAAGCGCCAATAATCTATTAATACCGAACCATAGGAGCTAACCCCATGTCCAAGATATTCTCCGACGCCAGCGAGAA
>CAZPIL010000076.1:0-6821 GCA_964586705.1 uncultured Nitrososphaera sp.
CAGTTGATACCTGCAGAGCAGGCCCCCGAGTTCAGAGGGATAACGGGCTGGACAAACTCGGATCCCCTTTCGATAAAATCACTTAAGGGCAAGGTCATAATACTCGATTGCTGGACGTACACCTGTATATTCTGCCTACGCACCGTGCCAATCCTTAGACGATTGCAAGAGAAGTACGGTGAAAACCTGCAGGTCGTACAGGCACACTCTGCAGAGTACGAATTTGCTACTGGCCACAAAAACATACATCGCGCACTAGAACGGTATAATGTTAAGCTACCAAATGCACTTGATACTGCAAACAAGACATGGGAGGCATACGGGAATACATACTGGCCAAAGCACATTTTGATTGATGCAGAAGGCTTTATGCGCTACGAACATGCCGGCTATGGCGACATTGCAGAATTTGAGCCTGTTGTCACAGAACTTCTAGAAGAGGCAGGATACAAGACTGCAAACTATGACGACAAAAACCCAGAGGATGAGATCTTTGACACGTATGGTATGCATTATGCAGGCATCGCTCCGGAGATATGCGTTGGATACTCTCGCATGCGTAGGTTTGGCAACAACCAGACGTTCCGACCCGATGAACCAGGCGTGGCAGTTGATCCTGGAACCCATTTTGACAACACAGTCTATCTGCGGGGCAAGTGGACATGGCAGCGTGAGAGAGTACAATTTGTGCAAGGAGGCAGAGAGAGCACACCGGCTATCATCATGAAATACAACTCTGCCAAGAAGGTGCACGGCATCATTGGAACATCTGACGGCAGGATAGGCAAGTGTGAAATAAGGCTGGACGGCAATTCTCTTGGAAAAGAACAGCGAGGAAGAGATGCCAGACTAGAAGGTGGTACAAGCATAGTAGATGTTCAGTGGCCATTTATGCATAACTTGGCAAAGACAGAGAAACCCGAAGTGCACGAGATAGAGATAATTCCCAAGTCAGATAACTTTGTCTTCTATACTTTTGTATTCGGGTAGAAGATCTTGGTGACTTCAGACTTTACAGGCTTACCTAGTGCATTCCTTGGAAGTTCCCGTACCACTCGCACTTCAACAGGGACTTTGTAAGGTGCAAGCCTTTCTTTCATCCACGATCTGAGTAATGTATAATCAATTTCTGACGCGGTGATAATTGCAGCGCATACCTTTTGTCCCCATACCACATCGTTGACCCCCACCACTGCACAGTCAGACACGCTTGGATACATCCGCAATGTTTCCTCAATCTCAAGAGCAGAGACTTTATAGCCGCCGGTCTTGATGATGTCGATGCTCTCTCTACCAAGTATTTTGTAGATACCGTTTTCTCTGACTGCGATATCGCCAGTACGGAACCACCCATCAGGAGTAAACGCTTCCTTCATGGCATCGGGCCTGTTCCAATAATTCTTGAATATGCCGGCACTCCTTACCTGTATCTCGCCTAGCTCGCAGTCACTCATGATTTTTCCATCATCGCCTATAAGCCTGACTTGCACCCCGGGGAGCGGTGATCCTACGTAGCCGGGAACGCGCTTGCCATCAAGCGGATTTGAGAGAGTCATGCCAGTCTCGGTCATACCGTACCTTTCCATGATGGTGTGTCCTGTGATCTTCTGCCATTCAGCAAGTGTGGACATAGGTAGTGCGGCGGATCCTGATACCATCAACCTCATTTTTCTACAGCAGGCAGACAGGGTTTCTTTATCGTGTCCAGATATCCATTCTGTAATCAACTTTGAGTAAATGGTAGGTACAGCCATGAAGACTGTGATATCTCCCCGCGAAATGATAGACCAAGTTTCTCTTGCGTTAAACTTGGGTAGGACTTCACACTTGGCCCCGGCCCATAGTGCGCACGAAAGCACATTTATCAATCCGTGGATATGATGCAGGGGCAGAACGAGCAGGGAGTGGTCGTTTCCAGTCCAGCGCCATGCACCAACAAGCATTGTTATCTGGGCCTCTATGCCCGCATGTGTCATGACAACACCCTTTGGTCGGCTGGTTGTCCCACTGGTATAGAGTATCATCGCCGACCGGTCCTTGTCTATTCGGGGCAATGTTTGGTTTCTTACACTTGTCGCCTTTGATACAGAATATTGTTCTTTAACATTGGGTACTCTGTCTCGCAGACTATGATGTGTGATAATAGTCGTTATTTCGCAGTCTCTGACGATGTAATCAAGTTCAGTTTTTGGATACATAACTGGAAGTGGAACCGCAATTCCACCGGCACTCCATATACCCCATAGGACTGCAACATAAGAAAAGCCAGGCGGCACAATAAAACCTACTCTTGAGCCTGCAAGGTCACTGTTATCGGCAAGCAAAAAGCGTGCTACACGTAAGGACTGTTCATACAATTCAGTATATGTAAAAGAGCGATTACCCTCTATTATCGCAGTTTTGCTGCCATGCGAATGTGCACGTTGCACGATTTCTATGCTTGACACAGGATTCAGGTCTCTACAACAGGAATAAAGTTTTTTATTAGCGCCAGAACTTTTGTAGTAACAGGATGTCAAGCATTACCGAGGGAAAGGATGCACCAGATTTCTCAATGCAAGATAACAAGGGCAACATATTCAAGTTATCAGATCTCAAAGGTAAAAGGAACATTGCAATCTACTTTTATCCCAAAGATTTCACACCAGGGTGCACAACAGAGGCAGCAGAGTTTAGTCGCGACTATGACAAGTTTACAAAGGCAGGCATAGAAATAGTGGGCATAAGTCCGGACAACGAAGAATCACACGATAAATTCAGGGACAAGATGAAGATACCATATCCATTGGTCGCCGACACTGAAAAGCAAGTAGCCAAGAGCTATGGAGTTTTTGGAAAAAAGGTTTTCATGGGTAGGGAGTTCATGGGTGTCATCCGCACGACATTCCTTGTCAACAAGTCCGGAAAAATAATAAAGGTTTTCAACAAAGTCAAGCCGGCTGGCCATAGCAAAGAAGTGTTCGAGTCATTTGGCTGATTCGACTAGACAGATACTCCCAGTTTATGCATGATATAGACATAATAAAAAATCATCCACTTATCTTTAAATACAATTTGATAGGCACTGTTAGCGGTTGTCCGAAGCCCAGAAGGTTTGTGACTGCTCCTGCCACAAAAGGTACGGCTACGAATCCTTCTGCAGCAAGTGCACTGACAGACACAAGACATCGCCGCATTACCAAGTTATGAAAAAGTTTGAGTGAGTGGATCATCTCACTTCCTTATTTCTTGCAGTTACTTGGTGCAGTCCATATGAACAGCAAATAGATTTTCAAGGTTCGATTTCCTGTTAGACAGGTTTCGCCGGTCGCTAGAGTTCATAAAAGATTTGTTTTCCAATATTTCTGGTCAAAAGATAGTATAAAGGTGCGGGAGATGGGATTTGAACCCACGAACCCCTTCGGGATAAGAGCCTCAGTCTTACGCCTTTGACCAGGCTGGGCGACTCCCGCTCCAGAGTAGACGCTTTGACTACGCTAATTTGAATATTACTTACTCTGTAATAGTTTTTATAAGCCAGCGTTACCAACATGTCCAGATGCTTATTCCAGTGCGCTGTTTTACATGTGGGGCGCTTATTGCCGACAAGCATGGTCAGTACTCTGACCGCGTTAAATCAGGCGAGGATCCGGCAAAGGTTATGGATTCACTCGGTATCAAGCGCTATTGTTGCAGGCGCATGTTCATTTCTAGCGTGGAGACTATCTACCAGATAATTCCTTACTACGAAGCTCTTAGGCGCAGGATGTCGGAAATCCAGACTGAAATAGAGTAAACCATCAACACTTCAAAATCATGCATTTCTGATGCGGGGATATTTTTGAATCCCTACTTGCCTTGACTTTAAATGACAACACGGATACAATTCGTACCAGAATCATTATCCTGTATTAATATACCCTTTTCAGATAAGGAAGATACTACTTTCAGGGCATTATTCTTGCTAATAACAAGTACCTTTCTTAATGTAGAAAAGAAAAGCTTGTCTGTGTTCTGGAAATAAAATAGGGTCATGATACCCCATCAAGCAATAAATAACGATTTCCCACGCAATGTATCGTTGCCATCCATCACATCTCTGCAGGCAAGAATAATCTTCAATAGCCGCGGAAGCAAGACCATTGAAGTTGATGTCATAGTCGACAAAAGGTTCTCAGGCAGGGCATGTGCGCCCTCAGGTGCAAGCGTCGGCAAGCTTGAGGCGCAGAGCTTTCCGGACAACAAACCAGAGAAAGCACTAGCAGTATTTAATGCAAATAAGGAGGGATTCATAGGCCTTGACGCTTCTGATAGGAAAGGACTCTACGAGGTTCTGCGAAGAGTAGATGAGACGGATAACTATTCCAAGATCGGCGGCTCGGTGGCATACGCGCTCACAATAGCTGCAGTGGAAGCGGCAGCAAGGGCCAGTGGAGTCCCGCTTTTCAAGCTACTAAACCCAAAGGGGCCCCATCGCTTCCCATTTCCCTTGGGCAACATCATCGGAGGAGGAGCCCACGCGGGTCCCGGCACGCCCGATATTCAAGAAATACTTGCATGTCCCATCGGCGCAAAAGATATAGTCCAAGCACTCCAGATGAATTTTAACCTTCATAAAGAGACCAGGAAGGTTATTGAATCTATTGATAGTCGCTTCACTTACGGCAGGGGAGACGAAGGGGCATGGGCTCCCAATGTTACAAACGATCAGGCTCTTGAAATGGCCGAAAAGGCAGTAAGTTATTGCGGCTACAAACTTGGCAGAGATATTGCACTTGGCATAGACTTTGCCAGCTCTTCTTTCTGGGATGAGCAGAACAAGGTTTACAACTACTCTAGGCAAGGAATAAAGCGCGATACCGGCGAACAGATCGAATTTGCAAATAGACTCGTACGTGATTATAAACTCGTCTATGCAGAAGACCCAGTACACGAAACAGACTTTGAAAGTATGGCAGTCCTGACCAAGAATAACAGGGATGCCCTCATCACAGGTGATGACATGCTTGTCACAAACGCAGGAATGGTCAGAAAGGCAGTAAGTTACGGCGCCTGCAGTGGAGCCATACTGAAGGTAAACCAAGCAGGAAGCCTATATGACGCTCTGGAATTTGCAGAGGAGTGCAGTAAAAACAATATTGGAATAATAACTTCTCACAGGTCTGGCGAGTCAATTGATTCACATATAGCCCACATTGCTATTGCCACCGGTTCTAAGATGCTAAAATCAGGAGTCGTCGGCGGCGAGCGCATAGCAAAGCTGAACGAGCTTGTACGTGTATCAGAGTATGATTTAATAGATGGTATGGCTGACTGACCTCTGCAATATGAGCGATCCTGAACAAGTTTCCCCGGTTGACGAGACCGTGGAAGAGGCCCCGGTTGTAGAAAGCCCTGAGGGTCAAGATTCTATTGACACTGATAATTTAGAAAAAATGATACTCTCTACAGGCATCAGAGTAGGAACTCCTGTCAGGACAAAATTCATGACACCCTTTATCGTGCGCGCAAACCCAGAAGGTCTGTATATACTCGATATTAGTAAGACTTTGGCAAGAATCGATGTTGCTGCCAAGTTCATAGGTAGAGCAGATATCTCCAAGGTAGCTGTGACTTCAGCAAGAGAGTATGGCAAGACACCAGTGGAAAAATTCTGTGAGATGACAGGCGCGACTAGGATACTAGGTAGGTTCATGCCAGGAACTTTCACCAATCCTTCACTTCCTGATTACATGGAACCAGAAATAGTGGTAGTAACCGATCCGCAGGCAGACCAACAGGCTGTGATAGAGGCGACAAGAGCGGGTGTTCCAGTCATTGCTATTGCAAATAGCGATAATGTGATATCAAAGGTTGACCTCGTAATCCCGGCCAATAATAGAGGCAGAAAGGCACTTGCCACTACATACTGGCTTCTAGCTAGAGAAGTACTGAAGAAGCAAGGGAAGATCAAGTCAGATAGCGAGATGAAGATATCAATCGACGACTTTGAGACAAAGTTAGTCGAGGAAATATCTTGACCAAGACATACGAGCGACCGCCGGCCGTTGCCGGCATGTTTTACCCTTCAAACCCAGATGAGTTACGCACTACTCTAGATCATTCTTTCCGTAACCAAAAATTTGGTCCAGGTCTGCCGCCGCCTTCAATGACCAAACGCAAGATATACGGCATATTGACTCCGCATGCAGGCTACATGTATTCTGGGGCCGTCGCGGCAAATGGCTACTATCACATCTCTTCTCAAGATTTTACAAATGCGGTGATTGTGGGTCCAAATCACTATGGTATAGGCTCTGGCGTCGCGACTATGAAGGAAGGCGTGTGGGAAACCCCATTTGGCCAGGTCGAGGTAAACAGCGCATGGACGCAAGGTATGTCAGAGAGATCAAATGTTGTTGATTTTGATGATGTCGCACATAGTCGCGACCATTGCCTAGAAGTACAACTACCATTCTTGCAGTATATCCGTGACCAGTTCACAATCGCCCCGGTAATACTCAGGATGCAGGATATAGATACGGCATATGACCTTGGAAAAGCCATCTCAGAAACTGTTAATGACAGCAACGATACTGTGCTCATCGCCTCTTCTGATCTGACGCATTATGAGCCAAATGAGTCAGCTCACAAAAAGGATAGTGAGCTGATAAATGCTATTCTGGATCTTGACGTTCCAAAGTTCTATAGTGTACTTGAGCGTATGGACGTCTCCGCATGCGGCTACGGTGCCATCGCGTCAATAATGGTAGCCGTAAGGAGTCTAGGCGCAACAAAGGGTGAACTCCTCAAATATGCTACAAGTGGCGACGTCACAGGAGACACAGGACCTGTAGTAGGAT
>CAZPIL010000077.1:0-6798 GCA_964586705.1 uncultured Nitrososphaera sp.
GCCGCGAAGCGGATAAAGAAAACGCTTGAAAAGGCGGGGCTTGGAACGACGATAAAAGACGCCCTTGAATTCGCGAAAAAGAATGGTGTCTCTCTTTACTCGATGCCGTATTTTCAGCTTTTAGAAGAGTTTGCATCCAAAATGAACAATCCTGCTCTGAGCAAGCTGACACGCATGACAAACGTCATGGCACTCTCTGCGTCAATGGCGTTACTTGACTTTGACGCCGACGTGCTTGCAAAGGCCATCAGGTACATTTTCAAAGCAAAGGCGAGCGTCGCGGAGATGAATGTCAAGGCTGCGGCCCACATCTATGAATATTCAAGGGAAAAACTTGATCCTGCCGGATTTGAGTACCGTTTGAAAACGCGGCCGGTGGAAAATGATATGATGGTGGTGCTAGGCAGTCAGTCATCTGCCATGGGCAAGATGGTCGCCGGCTGCCGGTTTCAGACCTATTACCCTATCACACCGGCCTCAGATGACAGCGAGTTTCTAGAATCAAATGAAATACTTGAGCTATACGACTCTGGAAAAAAGGGCTCGACTGTAGTGGTTCAGACAGAAGATGAAATAGCCGCGGTAACGATGGCAATAGGCGCCGCGCTGTCGGGAACCAGATCGGCTACCGCGACCTCCGGCCCCGGCTTTTCTCTCATGGCTGAAGCGCTTGGCTGGGCAGGCATCAATGAAGTACCTGTTGTTGTATCGCTGTACCAGCGCGCCGGCCCATCGACCGGGCTTCCGACAAGACATGAGCAAGGAGATCTGCAATTTGCGATAAACGCCGGCCACGGAGAATTTCCGCGGATTGTATTTGCGTCGGGAGATATAGAGGAGAGCTTTTACGACACAGTAAAGGCGTTCAACTTTGCAGAAAAGTACCAGATGCCTGTCATACACATGCTGGACAAGGCCATCGCAAACAGTGTCATGACCTGCAAGTTGTTCGACCCCGCAAAAGTCCAGGTAGAGCGTGGCACGCTAGCCACGAAAATAACAGAGAGTGACAAGGGTGTAGCCGGCAACTACCTGCGCTTCAAGCTCGGTGATAATCCCGTAACTCCGAGGGTGCCTTTGGGCACAGAAGACGCGATATTCTGGAACACTGGCGATGAACACACGGAAGAGGGTCACATAACAGAAGACCCTGAGACAAGGGTGTTGATGGTTGAAAAGCGCATGAACAAGCTCGACCTTGCGCTAAATGAGATTCCTGATGATGACAAGGCAGTAATGTTTGGTGATTCCAAAGCAGACGTTGCAATAGTCAGCTGGGGCTCAACCAAGGGCGTACTTTTAGACGCAATGGAGATGCTTGAGGCAGAGGGCAAGAAGGTGCGTTTTATACAGTTGCGACTATTGAATCCGTTTCCTGCTGAACTTGTCAAGTCGATGCTTGCTAATGCAAAAACAATTGTAGACATTGAAATGAACTACCTTGGCCAACTGGGCGCACTTGTCAGCCAACACGTCGGCCGCGCTCCTGACTACAAGGTTGTAAAATACAACGGCAGGCCAATGTCACTTGAAGAGGTTTATAATGCCGTGGCGCGAATAATTTCTGGGGATGCTCCAAGGAGGCAGGTGTTGAAAGGTGGCTCTTAAACTAGCAGACTACAAGACAGAAGTACACAATGACTGGTGTCCAGGCTGCGGGGATTTCGGGATACTTAATGCTATCCAGATGGCTCTTGCCGACATGCAGATCCCGCCTCATAGGGCGACGATATTTTCCGGCATAGGCTGCTCGGGCAAGACTCCGCACTTTATCAAGACATATGGAATCCATACGCTTCATGGGCGCGTATTGCCGTTTGCACAGGGTGCCAAGCTGGCAAATCCTGATCTCCAGGTGATAGCCGTGGGAGGCGACGGTGATGGCCTTGGGATCGGCGCGGGTCACTTTGTAAGCGCTGGCAGGCGAAACGTGGACATGACCTATATCATATTCAATAACGCCGTTTATGGGCTGACAAAAGGACAGGCTTCGCCTACCCTGAAGCTTGGCATGAAGACAAAGTCTCTTCCACAGCCAAACGTAAACAACTCTGTTAACCCTATCGCACTTGCACTCGTATCGGGCTTTACTTTCATTGCTCGGGGCTATTCTTACGACGTGCGCCATCTAAAGGATGTCATCAGAAAGGCAGTGGAACACAAGGGTCTGGCATTTGTAGACGTGCAGCAGCCTTGCCCTACTTACAACGACATAAACACCAAAGAGTGGTTCCAAGGCACAGACCTTGTTGACCCGAACACAAAGAAGGCGATGCCTAGAATATACAAAATGGAAGGTCAGGGCTACGACGGCATCGTGCGCGATCCGTCACAAATGAATGAAAAGATGGCTCAGGTGTTAGAAAAGTCAAACGAGTGGGGAGACAGGATTCCTGTGGGTGTCTTTTACCAGAATGAGCACATTCCGACTTATCAGGACAGGATTGCCAACAGGATCGAAAACTATCGTGAAAACCCGCCTGCGCGGCAGCAGATAGCAGATGCAAATGGCAAGACTCTCACTAACATAGAAAAGATTCTAAACGGATACCGGTTAGATTTAGACTGATACGCACACACACATAATGCGGCAGGAGAACTTTGGTTCTTAAAATAGCCCTTGAATAGTCTTTAATATTATTCTGAAGACGCTATCTTATGCCTAGAAGCAAGCTGTCTCAAAGGACAAAGAAGGCGATAAGCGATCTCACACCCAAACAAAAGCGCACGTACAAAAAAGCTCATGATAATGCGGTAAAGCATTATCGCAGTCCTAGCAAGAGGAAAGGGATAAGCAAAAGCCCTGAAGAAGCGGCCCACCGAGTGGCGTGGAGCGCAGCCAAAAAGTCCAAGAGCGGGGGCACGAGCAAGAAGAAGAGCAAAAGCAAGAGCAAGAAGAAATCCAAATAGATGTTTGCGGCTTGCTTAAAATAAGCGGGCCCGAAGGGCTTCGATCCCTTGACCTGCGGTTCCGAAGACCGCCGCGATATCCTGGCTACGCTACGGGCCCCTTTTGCAGTAAGATGTGCCGCTATATCAATTCTGATCGAAATAGTAATCAATCCCGGGAGCGCAGTTACCCGTATGTTGGGCATACGACAGCTCTTCTGCGGCCACGATGAATCATTTGCTTATCGCAAATACGATGACTATGAATTCGTCGAATATTGCCGCTGCAGCAGCTGCGGCAAGGTGCTAAAGTCGTTTGCTGGCTTTGATGAGGATCTGAGAGGATGAATCGCTACCTGACAACGTTGATAATCGTGTGGTGGGCCGGCGCAGGAATAGCAACTGCTGCCATCTTTCTACCAATATATGGCGAATATTTAATGATGGCTGGCGTGGGATGGGGCATTCTGGCAGTAGCAACAGCGCTAATCTTTATCGAAATGCGGCGCATAAGGTCAGAAGACAAAAAGAAAGAAGAATTAAGGGGTTAACCCTTTCCGCCCTGCTCTTCTATTACAACAAGCGTGACTGTCGATGTGATACCCGGGATCTTGCGGATCTTGTTTGTGATCACGTGGTTCATTGCCTCAGTGTTTTCTGACTTTACCTTGACAAAGATGTCGTGAACGCCATATGTGCCCCTGACCTCCTTTACGTCCGGGAACTTGGCTATTTCATTGATTAACTTCTCCTCCGAGCCCAGCGTGCAATTCACGAGTATGTATGCTGTTGGCATATTGAGGGGATATGCTTAAGAAAGTATTTAGGCTTTCCTGCATCTGATTTTATAATTCCTGCGAGCGTGAAAACCCTTACGGCTTTACCCATGTGAATTTCTTAAATGCTGCCGCTGCTATCGTGCATCATTTCTTCTGGGTATCACGTTCCCAGAATTACCCACCCATATGGACGGATATTTACCCATCCTGTAAGCCAGTGCCCCTTCGGGACTTGGTAGTTCACTATTGTTAGTTCAGAATCATGTTAAAAGCTGCCGTGTGATAACTGCATGCGTTCGGGAGGATCATCTGCTCCTGAAGGTTGTGTAAAACTGGATCTGAAAACTGGCTATTTCTTTGTCACGTCGCGCCTATCTGGCGAGATATAATGCTCGATTAACCTTTGACTGTAGCAGGCGCTGCAAATTTCCCCTTTAAGATTCCACTCTGGCATGGGGTTGTACCTGAATTTCATTTCATTGCCACATGCCGCGCACCTGCCGGATGTCTTGGCCATCAGCTGACCTTCCGTAAAGGCTTCCAAAATAAAAGTCATTCCAAAAGTGTCGACTGTTTGAACAGCTAAAAGGAATTAATATAGGTACAGAAATATGCATGAACATGGGCAGACCTGGCTCAATCGCTCTTCCCGTCCTGCTTTTTCTAGGCGCAGTAACAGGATATCTCACATATGATTGGATGGTAGTTAAGGCGACTCCAATTGAAGGAAACTATGACAACTCTCCTTACCGTAAGGAGATTTCTAGCGCGCAGACTCAGGATGCTCTATCATCTGAAAATACTGCTTCAGTGCTGCCCTCCGAAGAAGAAGAGACTTCATCTGCCAATGACACTTCTATAGATGGGGAACAACAGTCCACAGAAGAAGATTCTGCTGTCGTGACTATATCGATACTGCAAGGCTCTTCTGTGAGCGGCGCCCCAGACTATGACACAGACCATACAACTGTTCCTGTCAGTGCATCGATAAAGTGGGTCAACGAAGATTCTGTGCTACATAGCGCCACATCAGGCACCGGCCCTTCAGACGATGATCTTGGCTCTGCTTTTGACACCGGCCTGCTGACCGGCGGAAAGGAATACACTATAGCTGCTTCAGAAATAGGAGCCGGCGAATACACTTACTTTTGCATAGCCCATCCTTTCATGGTTGGTACGCTCACCATAGAGTAGGTTGAGATAAGAGAAGAGTAAGGGTAGGGGAAACCACCTAATCATACGGTCAAACGTTGTGAATATTCCAAATATAACGGCGTTAAGTCTAAATACCTACAAGGCAAAGAAGAAGCGAATATGGCATTTCTGGAGATAAAGGACCTGCACGTTAGCATTGACGGCAAGGAGATACTTTCTGGCCTCAATCTCAACGTGGACAAGGGAGAGGTCCATGCGATCATGGGGCCAAACGGCTCGGGCAAGAGCACACTTGCAAATGCCGTGCTCGGTCATCCTAAATACAGTCTTGACTCTGGCGAGATCAGAGCCGAGGGTCAGGTTATCAATGACATGCCGACCGACCTCAGGGCTAGAAAAGGAATCTTTTTGGGTTTCCAGTATCCGACTGAAATATCCGGCGTTGGATACTCGCACTTTTTACGCAACGCATACAACCAGCTGAACAAGTCCCTTGGCGAGAGCCAGAACCGCGAGGTATTTCTCACAGTTCGGGAGTTCCACGAGTACGTAAAGAAGAACTTGGATGCGGTCGGTCTAGACCCTTCGTTTCTCGGCAGATACCTCAATGAAGGTTTCTCTGGCGGGGAAAAGAAACGCTCAGAGGTTATGCAGATGCTCGTCTTGAAGCCAAACATAGCAATACTCGATGAGCCCGACTCGGGGCTTGACATAGATGCAGTAAAGGCCGTCGCTGAGGCGATAAACAAGCTCATAGAAACGGGAGCAGGCGTGCTTGTCATCACTCACTATGCACGTATCTTGCGCTATCTGAAAAAGCTTGACCATGTACACGTTGTTGCAAAGGGCAAGGTGATAAAATCAGGCGGCAAAGAGCTGTCTGAAGAGCTTGAGACAAAGGGCTACGGCTGGCTGGGCCTTGAAGAAAGCAAGTAATCTGACGCACTACAAGTGACATTGCAGGATCGTGCCTAGTTTTAAATAAGGAAAAGGAACATGTCTTCCAAGATGTCAGAAGACAACAAGCCGCCGGCACAGGTCTTTCTGAACTTTTCCTTTTTCAAGGTCGACTCCAAATGGCGCTGGCTCAACGAGATAGGTCGTGAAGAGGCTGCAAAAGAGTTTGCAGCTCTGGTCGAGGTCGCAAATACCAAGATGAAGGTGCGCGCCTACTCGACGCTTGGTCTGCGTTCAGATTCTGACTTTATGCTATGGATGATCTCCGACAGCGTGGAAAAAATGCAGGTCATGGCATCCAAGATGTATGGCACGGTCTTTGGCAAGTACGTTGAAACTTCACATGTTTTTCTATCTGCGACCCGGCCATCTGTGTACTCTAACAAAGTCACGCCTGGATTTATGACCGGCGAGGAACCTATGAAGTATGTCATCGTATATCCTTTTGTCAAGTCAAGGGAATGGTATCTTTTGCCTTTTGAGGAGCGCAAGCAGATGATGGAGGAGCACATAGCAGTAGGCAGAAAATATCCACAGGTTAGATTGAATACGACTTACTCTTTTGGTATCGACGATCAGGACTTCATGCTTGCCTTCGAGACCCCTGACCTACTCGTGTTCCAAGAATTGATAATGCGCCTGCGCGAGACTAGAGTCAGTAAATACATCACTCGCGATACTCCCATGATACCATGCATTCACAAGAACATCGAGGATATAGTAAAGAGCCTTGGGTGATTAGCGTTGGAGGCATTAAAAGAATGGGCAGTGGTTTGCAGGGCGCTTGGAGAAGGCCGCCAGACGGTTCTTTTGCGCAAAGGCGGTATACTTGAATACAGACAAGGCTTTGAAGTCAAGCATCACAGGTTCATGCTCTTTCCCACATACGAGCATCAGGCAAAAGAGCATCTTCAGCCAGATTATGCAAGCAAGCTAGACACGGTATTGAGGGAGCAGCCATCTGCGCAAGCCAACACACTTTCAAGCTATGCGGAGGCTATACATGTCGCTGAAGTAC
>CAZPIL010000078.1:0-6758 GCA_964586705.1 uncultured Nitrososphaera sp.
TGAGTCAGAGTTCATAGGATTTTCACTGCCAGAAATTGTTTCTTCTTTAGCAACAGGAGCAGGAGCAGGAGCTGGCCATATATCGTGACCAAATCTTTTGGATGCATACATTAGGGCCCATGTCGTAAATATGAAGGATGAAGTAAAACCAGGAATTGCCCAACCGCCGGCTGGTCCTCCAAGTGCAAACATGTCACCCATCAAGTGGGCAAATGCCATCCAACTAAATGCAGTAATCGCTGCTCCAAATACAGAGATGAAGAACGTAGCCTTGTTTGCCTTCACAAAGGGACCAGACCAGAAGGCCATACCAGTAAGAATCGAATTATATCCAAACAGACCAAACGTGACTAACCCATAATCAGCCCCGGCTAGTATTGCAACACCCGCTCCTATCAAACCAGCTAATACCATCATGGCGCCAGCCTTCCTTGATGCTAGAAAGACACCTGCCAGAATCAATATGCCATTGATTGGCGAGCTGAAAAGCGGAACTTCAGATATACCATTGAACAGGGTAAAGAAAAAATCTAACAGTGGATCGCCTGATGAATACGTCGGTATAGCCATTACATTCCGGAATAGAAGGAGTTTGGTTTAACAATTAGTTGCGAACCAGTGTTTATTAACAAAATATCCATCAATTAGTCGACGTCGGCTAAATTACAGTATGTCAACTGCATGGAACCCAGTTTAGTTATTAAATTGAAAAATACCAATAAGGTTAATTTCTAAAGTGTCCATCATTTCTCATACTTGATACTCGAATTATTTGACATGCTTCTTGCACCGCTATTCACAGTATTCGAGATTCTTGAAGCTAACATCAATATTGCAGCTCCTTCAGGCATCTTGCTCCTTGGACTTGTAACTGGCCTACGACATTCTATGGAGGCAGATCACGTAGCGGCTGTCTCAACCATGATAGCATCAAATAACGGGAACGTCAAACGTGCATCGATCCTTGGTGCCATCTGGGGTCTTGGCCATACTTCTGCACTTTTCATTGTTGGTCTTATAGTTCTCTTGCTTGCAGTGAACATACCTCATGAAATCAGTAATAGACTAGAATTTGGAGTTGGAATAATGTTAATCTTTCTTGCGATTACTACTTTAACAGGACTAAATATTGGCAGAATGTTCAAAGGTATACGTGGAGGAAAAAACGCGCATAGCCATCCACATAGCCACAATGACTTTGTCCACATCCATACCCACACTCATGCCGGTAACCACCACCATACCCACAAGTCACTCATAATTGGCATGATACACGGCATGGCTGGAAGTGGCGCTTTGATGCTAGTCGTTCTATCTACCATACAATCGGTGCCCCTAGGCCTTGCATACGTAGCCATATTTGGTGCTGGCTCGATAGCCAGCATGGCTGGGGTAAGTGCACTCATGGGAATACCATTTGCAAAATTGGGAAACTCGTTTAGATTTAAACTTGCATTGCGTTATACTGCAGGCATAGTAACTTTATTCATAGGAATCGGCCTTGCATATGACTTAGTTATAGTAGAGCAGATCTTCCACTAAGTTACTTTAGAAATACCACAGGTACTGACGCATTCTTTAGTACTCTGCTACTGACGCTACCGGTCTCAGTAGCGTTTCCAAGGCCAATTGTTCCCATGATAATCATGCTTGCTCCAATTTTATTGGCAACCTCAACGATCTTGGTTGCAGGATCTCCTACCCTGACGATCCGGACATAGTTGGCTGCCTTGCTGGGAAGCACTACGCTATTTAAGAGAATCCTACCCTCCTTTTCCATATTCGTCAAGAGTTCTTCGTCAAATGGCTCTTCACCCTCTTCAGGCCACTCTATGACATACATCAGGTATATCTGCGCGGCAATCATATCACTACGCAAGATATTCGCATAATTGAGGGCCCGAAGTGATTGTGGTGAGCCATCCAGAGCCACCAGGATCCTTTTTGCATGCGAATAATCTTCAGGTATTCTTTTGCTTGAAGACGTGCTATCAAGTGTTTCAGAGTCATCAGTCTTGCGACCTATTATCTTGATGGCCTGCAATATACCCACTCTTGATTCTATAATCGGCAAAAATATAATAGCACCTGCGGCAGCTGCGGCCCATGTCACGGCAATCCCAACCCACAGAAAATATGCTGCCTCTGAGAAGACGTAGCCAGAAAAGTATAGGGGCAATGGCCAAGCTATTACCAAGACAAGTGTCAGTACGATGGCAAGTTTGTAACCGAACTTGGATAACCTTTTTAGATAATCATCACTTGACTTTTCTAGATCTCTGAATCTGCCGTCTACAAACAATATTCTCTGCTTCATAATGCTAAAGTCAAAGTGTGATGGCTTGGCTATGCTCCCCAATATTGTGAGTGCTGCGCCTACGAGTATGGATGTAATATTTCCCAGTAGAAGAGGTAGGTCGCGTCCAGTAGAATAGACAGTCACTTCTCCGTACATAGCATATGCCGTCCATGTCCAAGCAACAAGGCCGCATACAAGACCCGCAAGTGCGCCTGCTGTTGCAGCAACCTTTGATGTTTTCCTCCACACCACTGCAAGTGCTACTGGAACTACTGCAGAGCCTATCATTACTCCCATGGCCAAGTAAATATACTGCAGGCTCATACCAGCCTGTAAGAGCATCAATCCAAATACGCCCATTCCTACACCAAACGCTAGTATCGATAGACGGGATACTCTCATCAGCTCTCGTCCGCTAGAAGAGGGTTTGATGTACGTGCGGTAAACATCATATGTCACAAGGGAAGAAACAGCGATTAGCTCTGCAGAACCTGCGGCGGTTACAGCAGTAAACAGTATAGTCAGTATCAGAATGGCACCTATTTCTCCCAGTGCACTAGTCGCGGCGCTTGGGGCCACCAACCCCATGCTTATCTGCTCAGGCGTAAGTTCTAGGTTTATGGCTACAGCGGTTAACCCAAGTGTGGTCGCGAGGGTAAAAGGTATCGCAAACCATGCGAGACCTCCAAGAAGGAACCCTTTGAATACTGAACGTGCTCCAGCAGCAATAGCTCTCTGCCAGTAGGCCTGATCCACGAATACAGTTCCAAAGTTTCCAACGATATTTATGACACCAAAGATGAGTGCACCTGTTGAAGCCAATGTGAGATACGAACCTGCAGAGTTGCCTTCAACCGGTCTAAACAGAGCGGCATTGCTTAGTTTGTCAAACATTCCAGAGATTCCACCAATCTGAGGATTTGTGAAATATACTGCAGTGACAAATACCAGTACCACAACAAAAAGAAAAACTGCGTTCATGTACTCGGCTAGGAATGTAGCCTTTAAACCGCCAAAGAAAGTATAGATTATGATGCCGACTGGTATTAAAAATGCTGCAAAGCGTATATCAATGCCGGTAAGTGCGCTTACTGCTGCGCTTCCACCTAGCACAAGCATAGCAGTCACGATTGTGTTAGTCATAAGGGCAAAGAATAAGAAGACTTTGTGCGAGTTCTTTCCAAACCTTGCATAAATTATTTCTGGAAAGGTATGCGAAGAAGGAGCCTTACGCTTCAATTCGGTAGCAAGAATCGCAAAAAGCACCACCTGAATACTAGCACCTGCTGCATACCAAAAAGGACCGCTAATACCAAACTCATAAGCTACAGTCGAAGACTGGAGTAGGGTGGCTGCCCATGTCCAAGCAGAGACCACAGAGGATGCCAAAAGGCCGACTTTGATGTTCCTACCAGCCGTTGAAAACCACTCGAACGTTTTCTTTGTTCCAAGCCATTTGGTTTCAACCCTGACAAGCAGTGTGACTGCCAGTGCCATGATGAGCCCCACACCAAGGAGGATAAAGTACCCTATCCCTTCGGATAGGACTGCCATTTAACTTGAATTGTTTACGAATTATTTAAGATTATGGGTTTTTCAGGCCCATTACACATATTTATAAACAAATAGAATTAACAAAATAGTAACTCATAATTCCTAAAAAAATCTATAACCTTTGATATCCAAGTTTAGCAGATGTTGGATACCGCGGATGAGATGATTCTGTCTGCCCTCAGCAAGAATGCAAAGCAAGACATTTGGGAGATATGGGATTTTCTAAAAGGCCATGGTCATAATCTAACGGAAGAAGAGATCGAGAACAGAATTTCCAAAATGGAAAAGGAAGAGGTGATAACAGGCTATACAATCTCAGTTGACACAAGGAAGATTCGGAAAAGGATCCTCAGAGTAGTAATGGTGACGTTCAGAACGTCACAGCATCTGCCCAAGAGGCTCGAAGGGTTAAAAAAATACCTCACTGATGCACCATTTGTTTTATTTTCTGGTCGCACTAGGGGAGGATACGACTGGATATGCGTACAGGCCTTTCCTTCAGAAGAAATGGCAGATGAAGAAAGTGATATCTATAGGAACCTATTTGGAGACATTATACAGTCCTACGAAGTCTATGACTTTATTCCTATGAAGGACCCTTCTTTTCATTCGCTAGCATATACAACGAAGGAATATAAAAAATTCCTTGACGAATGGATACCTCCATTTCTACCCAGATAGAAACCTAGGTTTTCGATCTAGAGTTGTTTCTAAATCTAATACTTTCATCTATCATAGAATGAATCTTCATACGCATACTCATTAGAAAGGCGATTATCTCCGCCCTCTGCTCTGCTTCGACTGTTGTATGAACTTCATTTATCAAGTTGTCTAGCCGGTTTAGGGTTATTTTGAACGTCAGGTACGCTTTTTTTGCTATGACAGGGGACTTGTTCTTGCGGACCACGATTTCATCATATTCACGATCTTCGCTCAGAGTTTTCTTCAGATTTCTTATCTCTCTTACCGTCAAATCATTGGTAATCATGTTTGAGACCAGCCTCGATTGCTGTTCATTTGATATTTGAGCTATTTCTATGGCCTGACTAACATTCAGGGTATTGCTGATTATCTTTCTCTTTATCTCCTCGGGGAGCTTCAGTAACTGCATGTGATGAGAAACATATTCTTCACTTTTTCCAATTTTCGTGGCAAGCTCACTTACGCCTCCCCAGCCAAAATCCACCACATATCTTCTGAAAGCTTCAGCTTCTTCGAGTGGATCCATGGTCTTTCGCTGTATATTCTCTGTGAGTTGTATTTCATACGCCTGTTTGTCTGAGAGATCCCTTATTTTGGAGGAGATGAAACGCCATCTCAAACTTCGGCAAGCCTGGAATCGCCTGTGACCTGCAACTATCTCAAAACCATGTTCAAGCGGACGCAGAAGAATTGGCTGAAGCAATCCATGTTGTCGAATGCTATTCACAAGGGTCCCTAATTCCGGATCGCTTCTCTGAGATTTATCACGTATAGCAAATCGCGATGGTCGAATCATCTTCATTTCAATCTGTTCGATAACACCAGAGTCAACGAACTCCATCGCATTATGGTAGTATGTGATGTACTTATCTTTTATTAATTTCATCACAATCATATAAAATTAATATATATTTATCAGATGAAAAATAGTATTACCTAGAAATTATATTAATTTGAATTTTTAATCTTAAACTAACAAGAAAAGGATAAAGACGTACAATCCAAGTTTATCAAGATGTGTTTATGCGTCGTATCTGTGAGCCGGATCTTATGCTATCGCTACTTCTTATAATCCCCATATCAATATCAATCAGATATGTGATGACCTTCAACTAATGTGAGCATAACGGTCAACTTTTGTATCGATATTTAGAGTAAAAAAGCTCTTCAGCTAAAAACAACTCTTTCACATTTTCTGGAAGCAAGTTTAGCTCCAAGGTCGCTTTTCCAAGCGAAAGATCCCTAAGAAAATCATCACCGATGATTCTAGCCAGTTGCCTTACAGGTTCGACGTACATTGTCACTGCCCAAGAAGGAGGATATGCTTTGGTGTATCTGTGTTCAGTCAGCCTTTCCGTAAAATACCATGCTAGCCCCTCCTTTAGCTGATGAGAGTGATTTTTACTCATAACACTGTGTATCAATTCATGAAGATAGTGACCAAACTTTGCTGCATCATATCTTATCACAATCTCCCCCAAGCGATAATCTGTCATACCAACAATTTTTTCCCCATTTGGAGTAGACAGATTTGAGTTTTCTTTTCTCGACAAGACTTGTACTTCCATTTCCCAGCCTCCCCTGCAGATCAGTACATCAAAAGATGAATCAATGCCAAAGTAATCATGAATTATTTTATTAGCATATTTTATCAAGAGAGAAATATTTTGTATTTCTTGGGAGGAGCTTTCAGTTAGAAAAGTTATGACAGACATTGGAGCGGATTATAATGAATCTTCGCACTTTTCACATAAATACCCTCGCATCAGCGTTTTAAAATCTGATCTCCGATAACAGTATGCAGAACTCCGATAGACCTATTTGCTGACACAGGCAGAGCAATACGATATTGGAAACATTCTACCACACAGAACTACATCTTCACAACCCGGGGCTTTCTAATGCTAGTATTTACGCCTTTTCTTGTCCTTGTCCCGTTTGTCCATAGCCAGACTGGCTCTGCCTGTAAGTAGCTCCTCTTCCAGCCTGTTTTATACTGTCAGCCTCATTTTTAGTAATGACGTTTTTCTGAATCAAGGTATTGATGAGAACTTCCAACACTCGTGCGCTATCGTAGCCACCTTCTATCGACATAGCAATAGTATCCATTAATACTATTTACAGTTTTTCCAAGAGGGTTCGACAAGGTCTTACAAACAAAGAAGAGCATTAGAGGGTATTCTATCTCCAGATATCGTGTAAT
>CAZPIL010000079.1:0-6677 GCA_964586705.1 uncultured Nitrososphaera sp.
TGTTGAATACCACCCTGACCAGTTTCCGGGCCTCGTGTTCAGATTGAGAAATCCCAAGACGGCGACACTCATCTTCAGTTCGGGCAAGATGGTCTGTACCGGCGCAAAGTCAGAAAAGATGGCAGTGACTGCAGTCAAAAATGTCGTTACAAAACTAAAGAAGGGAGGAATACCCCTGCAGCATGAACCTCAAATAGAGATACAGAACATAGTGGCGTCTGCAAGCCTTGGGGGCAAGATCCATCTAGAGCTTGCCGCAAGAGTTCTGCCAAGAAGCATGTACGAACCAGAACAGTTTCCGGGCCTCATACACAGGATGCTTGACCCAAAGACAGTGATTCTGCTGTTCGCATCAGGCAAGCTCGTATGCACAGGGGCCAAGAAGGAGAGCGAGGTCTACCGCGCTGTGCAGAACTTGCATGCTCTGCTTGAAGAAAAGAACCTGATGATCTACGAGGGTTAAGAGAAAGTACTACAGGGCGCACACAGCATTCTAATCGGCCTCGTATTCACCGCTCTGTCCCACCTGATTCATTACAGATTGAAGGGTGCTATCGTCAACAAGGCCGGCACCGTGTAGCGAATTGACTATATCGTGTATGGTGGCAACAGCCGTGAGTCTGATACCCATTGCCTGCAGCTTTTCCTCTGCACCCTCCAGCCGGCTGACAACTGCGACAACATCTTCGACAACACCGCCGTTTGCCCTGATGGCTTCTACTGCCCTGCTTACAGAAAGTCCGGTTGTAGCTACGTCATCGACTATGACTACCTTGGCGCCAGATGCGAGATGTCCTTCCACCAGCTTGCTGGTCCCGTAGCCTTTGGCATCTTTTCGGACATAGAGAAAAGGCTTGCCCATCTCATATGCCAGCGCGGAGCCAAAGACCAGACCGGATGTCGGGACTGATGCGAGGGAGTCAAAGTTTGTGACCTTTTTTTCTACGGCTTGCCTCAACGCATTTACGACGAGCCTAAAGTGCGAGGGAAAGCTTGGCAGCATACGCAGGTCAATATAGTATGGGCTCGGCTTGCCAGAAGCAAGGGTGAATGCGCCAAATTTAAGCGCGTTGCTCTTGAGCAAAAACGATGCAAACTCGAGGGTAAAATCTTCTGGCACACATTATCTATGAAGCGGATTTATTTTATCTTTTGTGAACTACCCACGAGCAAATTCATGGGTTTGGGATTTCATTTGGATCTAGGACAGTCTTTAGTCGTGCCGGAAAAACGAGCGTGAATTTGTTTAGGCCAATAGCCTTAAGACCTTGTTGCTTATAACCTAGCAAGCAGGATGCCAGAGATTTGGCTCAAGTACGGCACCACTGACGTGGTGCTTGACATCAAGTTCGAGAACCTTGCAAGTCAGGTCTCATCAAACTTGCCGGCGCAGCCTGCAGAGCAGACAAGCGCACAGCTTGACAGCTTGCAGGTGACCGAAGAGATGCTCATTCTTGCGCTTTCACCATCCAAGGCTGCTGCAAGGGTTGTTAATACAATATTTAACAATGCAAGGGTAAAGGGCTTTTCAAGCACAACAGTCGATGTGCCGGCTCGGTTTGCAGGCGCACTACGCTCAAACTTGGCTGCAATAAACCCGGAATCGCAGGAGCAGCAGCCAATATCGATAAACCGTATAGACTACAAGTCACTTTCAGAGAGAATGTCAAAATTCCGGAGCACAATCATAGTTTCACAAATGGCCTATGACCCCCTTTTCGGGTTTGCAGGCGCACCTACATCGCTTGTGCGAAGCCTGTACCCTGAAAAGGTGGCAGAAGCATTTTCGGCAAGGCAGGCCAATGTTCCAGCGCCGGGTATAGAAGGCGGACCTCTAAAAGTCGCACTTGGCGCCGTGGAAGGCTTGCAGGCAACATCAGTAGAACTTGTTCCTGCAGGCAGTTTCGGAATAGCGGGGGTGCACATAGGCACAGCGTCTGAAGCATTTTCAAAGGGGCTTGCACAGTTCAAGGCAGGAACAGAGGTCCAAGTAGAACCTGTCAAGTCAGCTGTGATCAGTGCGTCAAATGAAGCAGACGTTCACTCGACGATTAGCGGAGCGCTAAACTCATTCTGGAATTCTATTCATGCAGTCAGAGATGGTGGAACGGCTGTGCTCCTTGCCGAATGCAGGGAGGGGCTTGGCGGGGGCGCTTTGCAGGCCTTTGTCGAAGGCAGGATTACACAAGAACAGCTTGCAAACACCCCATATAGCGAGGGCCTAGAACACCTGCTTTACCTGCAAGAGCTGAAGCAGAAAAAAGAGCTCGGGCTTGTATCGGCTCTGCCGCACTATTATGCGGCAAAGCTAGGTTTTGTCACCTTTAGCGGAGCGCGCGACGCTCTAGAAAAGCTGCTTGCAAAGCACGGCAAAAGCCACAAGGCGCTAGTTGTTGCCGACGCAGACGTCACCATGCTTAGAACAACGGCCTGAATGGTTGTTCAGGGATTGGGGCGCACAGGACTGCCAGTGCCATTGCAACCCAGAAGAGCATCTTGCGTTTCTTTGAAAGAGGAGAGACATCATCAAGAGGCGTGCTTTCAGGTGCCCTTGACGCTAGCAGAAGCACCAGAAATGCCATGACAACGAATCCCAGGCCGGCCAAGGCTCCTATACTGGCGTATGTAAGTATACGGTGCCATCTGACGCCGAGAGTAGATCTCACAATGTGCCCGCCGTCCAGTTGCGCCGCGGGCATCAGGTTTAGAAATGTAACGAAAAATCCAACCCAAGCCGCAAAAAGAATAGGCGACATAACAAGGACATCGTCTCCGTTTGCGTCTCCGTTGCCGGCGAGGTAATGCGTGGCAGACATGAGAAGACTGCTGTTAAGCGGCATTAGCTGCAACCCTTCGAGCAGATCATCTGCACGCTCGGCAGGTATCAACACCGATGTATACGAGCCATATACGGAAACTATGATCGTCACTACCAACCCTGCTATGGGGCCGGAGATACCGACGTCAAAGAGCACGTTCCTGTTCGTCATGTTAGCCCTGCTCACTATCAGGGCACCGAGCGTCGGGATGAAGAAGCCGGGTATGAACGGTATAAAGTGCGGCCATGATGTCCTGATGCCATGCCACTTGTTGGCTATCATGTGTCCCATTTCGTGCACTCCAAGTATGCCCATCAGAGACATGGTGTAGACTGCTGCAATCATCAAAGGATCAGGTATGAAAGCCTGTGCAAATACAGAATCTGCCCTGAATAACCCGTCAATGAACACTACAGTGAGTGTGGCCACAAAGAGAGCGGCAGGAAGGTAAACAAATAACTTGTTGCGCGGCTTTGCAGAAATAATCTTGGAAATAGTCACCACTATTCCATTTTCAACGCTAAGGGTCGATGAAGAGAGAGTGGGCATCAGCCTTGACTCATATTTTGCCCTCTTTGCAGTTGCCACCATGCCCACCTTGGCAAGCTCGCTCAAGAATTTGGGAAACGCGTCTTGGATGGAGGTTTCCGAAATCAGGAATCTCACGGCATCCTCTCGGGGATGCTTCTGCATGTCCACTATTGTAAAGAACGACGAGACAATGGGCGTTACCCGGGAAAACTCGCCGTTGAGAATTGTGGCCACCGCTGACTTTTAGCATACAACTGAATTAAAGCCTTATCCCGATAGTTTCAACCTGAATAGCTGTAAGGTTAAATAATGTCAGTCATGTTCTAATTTTCAGTTTGCAGACAGCCCTGCGCAAGGTAGGAGACTATGTCGTCCGCCGATGCGATGAGCAGGATCTCCCGGCCGTCATCGACATAAACATGGCTGCCCTTCCTGAGCATTATTCTGACTACTTTTTCGAGTCAATACTCAGGGAACTGCCCGAGGCATTCATCGTGGCTGAACTTGACGGCAAGATCGTGGGCTACATCATGTGCAAAATAGAATTTGGCTTTTCTAACTTCCGCAAGCTCGGGTTTGTCAAGAAAGGGCACGTGGTTTCAGTCGCGGTGCTCGAAGAACACAGGGACAAGGGTGTAGGAAAGGCCCTGATGCTTGAAGGAATTAACGGCGTGCTCCAGCGAAAGGCAGACGAGATTTACCTAGAAGTCAGGGTGAGTAATGTTGGCGCAGTCAGGATGTATGAGAGGCTGCGCTTTGAGACCAAGTCTAGGCTACGCTCATACTATCGCGATGGAGAGGACGCATACCTGATGGCACTGGAACTCAACTAGTCTATCAAAATATTGGATATATTACTCAGGGCCTCCACTATACGCTGCTCGTGTGCCTTTTTGTTTATGAGCACTACTATGCCAGAGTCCTCATAGGTCGAGACAACTTCGGCCAGTCTACGCAGGAGCGCAAACGTCCTATCAAATCCAAGTGTGTATATCAGCTCTGTAGCATTATCAATTAGCAGTGTAGACGAAGAGTTTTCCTTAATCAGATCCTCTATTGCCTGCGCCAGCAGGACTTCGTCACCGGCAGGTATGACATGCTCGCCAGTTTTGTTCTCTTTTTCAGGATCGCCCAGCACACAGACATCAGACTTGCCCTGGGCTGTATGATACAGGTTGCTGCCTCGCCGGGTAACAAGTATCAGCTTGGATGTTTCAAACAGCTGGCTAAGGGTCCAAGTCGCCTGCGGGCTTGGACGTGAATTCATGCTATAGTTTATCATGACTAGATGGCCCTTCAGCTCCTGGCCGGCAGCCGCGAGTGGTTCATAGTCCTCTACGAAGGCCTTTGTGCCCGCCAAGCCGGACCGCGCACCTCCCTCTTTCTTTGAGGCTCCTATGATTATGTCCTCGTTGGAAGGAACGACGGCTGTTGCGACATCTCTCACCTCCCTGGCAGGCCTCTCCTCACTTATCTGGCTCTTGACCATGGCGAGCAGCGCGTCGGCGCCCCCACCTATGAGGTCGCGAAGTGTCGTCTCCACAAGCTCCAACTTGGTCATTCTGACAAGGTCGCCTAGAACCACCCTCTTTGAGACAAGTATGGCAGCGGCTGTTGCCGAGGCAGCAGATATTGCAGAAGCAAGGCCGCCGTAAAGAAATGCAAGCTGCATAGTCTGCAGCGATCGCTCCCGGAGTGCATCACCTATCTGAACGTTAACGGCGTAGAGCGAGTCGTATGAAGAGATCAGGTTGCCGGTAAGAGACGTCAGCTGGCTGGCCTCGGCATTTGCCTGCGTGTTAAATGAGGGGTTTGAAGCCAATATCGAGAGATCCTCTATGCGCGAGCTATAGCTGCCCCACTGTTGGTCAATCTCTGCTGCCAATAGTGACTCATCTGATGCCAGTTTTGAAATATCAAAGCTATCGACAGGGAAGATAAAGCCAAAGGGCTGGTCAAATGCATTTGGCAGATCCTCTATGCGCGTATATTCTTCCATGCTACCGTCAATGCCGGATTTCAGTTCCAGCATCTGTGACACCTGTGCACTTTTCTGGGGCCCGTTCTCAACTGATGTGAACTGGATCAGGTGAGATCTTATGTTGGCAAGCTCGGACTTGTTCTTTGAGACTACATCCAGATTCGGAACAAAACCCTGGTAGACAACAGACATTTCTTCGCGGAACTTGATGACAGTAAATGAGAAGACGGCCGAAAGCGCGGCTATGGGAATGATAGCGACGAGAATGAAAAACAGGATCATCCTGTTCTTATAATCCAAATTATAAGAGGGTGGTCGTCTCCTGTATGTAAATATTTTTGAGAGCCCTTCTGCGTAACGGTGACTTTTTAAAGTCTGTACATTCTATAAGTGCATGGTCTTCAAGTACATAGACATCTTGGGGGAATCTGCAGAGGGCTTTGATGACGCGGTCAGAAATGCCATATCGGAGACGGCTCAGACAGTCAAAGACATCAGGACTGCAGAGGTTGTAAAACTAAACGTAATAGTCAACAACGACAAGATAGTCGAATATCAGGCTTACATGCGTGTATCCTTCAAGGTCAAGAGAAAATAGAGAGGCGAACTACCATGTCCCAAAGAGTGCTGGCTTCCCGGACAGGCTTTTGTCCGCTGTTTCTTCTTCCTCTTCTCCTTCTGCGACTCCTTTGGAATCTCCACAGGCGCAAATTCCGGCCAAAGCAGGCTAAAGCCAAGGGTTTTCATGCTCGTCAGAATTTATAAGATGTTCCAGGTGCCATGAACGGCATGGGCGCAAGGCGCGGCAACAGAGGCACAGGCGCCGCCCTGCTCGTTGTTGCGGTGGCGGCATTTTTCATCTATGCGTATTTCCTACTGATAAGCGAATATAGTGTCATGATAATCCAGTTTACCGTGCTTGCTGCAGTAGGCGTACTCCTAGCCGTCCTTGGATGGATAGGATATACAATGCTCACTGCGCCAAAAGAAGACACTAAGCCCGTCTGACTGCAACGTCAGAGACTACCTGATAGAGGCGCGGTCCGACTTCTCTCACGACCGTCGTCTCGGTTACCTCGTGAGAGTAGTCTTCGAACACTTTGTGTGTGTCCTTTCGCCCTAGCTCTTTGGCATCTTTTTTGCTGTCTCCCCTTACATGCGCAAAATAGTGGACGATGCCTTTTTCCTTCAGAGCCGCGACCGCAGGTGTGATGAACTCCTTGGCACGCTCTGGAAGCGGCATCAGCACCCTGTCGGCCACACCTGCAAACCTGTCGCGTATAGCGTCAGCTGTGTCGGCGCAAACGGGCATTACGCGCTCTGCAACTTTGTTAAGCCTCACGTTC
>CAZPIL010000080.1:0-5168 GCA_964586705.1 uncultured Nitrososphaera sp.
GCAGCTTGAATGACTCTTTCTTGTCAGATACCAGTTCATCAGGTACTTCCTTGGAACCTTCTGTTTTGGCCGACATGGCCCGTCCCATTTCTTTTATGCTCTTTGAGAAATACTTTAGCGAAATAGGGATAGCCACTGCAAGACCTGCAATTGAAATCGGGGTGGCCCATCGAAGGAAGTCGATGAATGACAGGTCCCCTCTTAGTGCTATCAATACACCGACGGGATTTCCTACGACGGTTGCACTGCTTCCGATATTTGTGGCAAAAATAATTATTATCACAAAAGGGACGGGGTTTACGTTAAGCCGCGTAGTCAAATGGATTACAGTGCCAGCCATGAATAGTATGGACGTGACCTCATCTACAAGAGCAGCAAACATTCCTGCAAGCAACATGAGAAGTACAGTAAGCCTCATCGGGTTTATCCCGACTCCCTTGATCAATTTCTCCAGTATGTGTTCAAAGAAGCGCTTTTCTTCGAGGTAACCTATTACGGTCATCATCCCCACCAAGAATAATATCAGGTCTAACCCAGCAAACTCGATTAGCCTTCCGGTGGAGAGAAGCCCTAATGCTATCAGCGAGCCTATTCCTGCAAGCGCAAATGCAAGACGGAATTTCCAGAAAAGAAGTGTGCCAGAAATTAACCCTGAAAAGACTACTATTGCTGCCACCTGATCCTGATCAAGGCCGATTAGGATTGTGATAATAGTGATTGCTGCGAGGATGGCAGAGTAGATGAAGACTCTCAATGTAAAACAGACACAATTATGGCTTAAAGTATTTCAGATCAATATGCAAGAAAACTTGCAGACAATTAGCCTCTAATTTAGAGAAACACAAGTCTCAAATATTCGTTTTCCATATTATAAAAATGGCTGGAAGAAAGAAAATTCTAGTGCCGCACGATGGAGATAAGGTTTCGGACAAGGGATTGCGGTATGCCTATGAATTTGCCAAACCACTGGATGCTGAAGTAATTTTATTACGGGTTATTCCAGAGATGACCTATCCTCAATTGATAGCAACTGCTGAAAGGGAGGACATTAGAAGGTCAGCACAGGAGGAGACCAACCAACTCGCCGAAAAGGAGCACAGGAGTCTCTCAAGAAAAGCAGAGAGTCTCCAGAAAAAAGGCATCAAAGCTTCTGCAAAAGTAGTGCAGGGAGAGCCGGCAGAAACGATAATCAAAATAACAGAAAAGCTAAAGCCTTACATGGTGATCATGGGAGGCCGAAGGCTCGAAGGAATAAGCAAGGTGAAAAAGCTGGGCAGTGTTACAAGAAAAGTTGCCGAAAACATAGAAAGTGGGATTTTCATTGTACGGTAGAGGCAGAACTTTATCAGCGCGGAGGAGAATTAGAGATAATGGACACCTTTGACTGTATAGCCACAAAGCTTGATGTAAGGGAGTTTGCCTCAAAACAGATACCCCAAGAAATAAAGGAGAAGATCCTCGAAGCCGCCAGGCTCACCGGAACGGGCCTTAATACACAGCACTGGAGGTTCATACTTGTTCAAAACAGAAATAGGCTAGAAACTTTGGCCAAAGATAGTACGAGCGGAGCTTGGGTATCAGAAGCCGACTTTGCAATCATTGTACTTACTAACCCAAAGTTCAAGTTCCACCTTATTGATACAGGCAGAGTGGTGCAAGACATGCAGCTCGCCGCGTGGAATTTTGGTATAGCTTCATGCGTTTTCACCGGAATTGATGAGTCAAAACTCAGGACGGACTTTGAGATTCCAAGTGATATGAATATTTCCATGATAGTCGGATTTGGATACCCTGCACGGCCGTTAACAGGAAGAAAAAGCCGCACAGATCTAAAGAACCTAGTCTATTATGAAAAATACGGTAACACGTAAATCTTAAGGTTGTGTATTTTGTTCATGACGGAAAAGGTAGACAAAAAGCCGGAAGAATACTCCCGTCTTGAAAGGGTCGCTTCTGACTTTATGTGCAATGTGTGCGGTGCTATATTTAACACTGACGAAGACAGAGCCCAACATCTAGAAAAAGAAATGCACGGCAAAGTACGAGAAGGAACAACTCAGGAAGAAAAAGATGCGGCGCGGCATCAAGAAGAGGTAAACAAGAGCCGAAACCACATCGTCTAAATCAAAGTAGGATTAGATTATTGAAGCATGCAGTTCCAAGCTATCAGAACTTTTACTCTTCCTCTTCGCTTTCATCCTCTTCTGATTCCAGTTCAAGCTCCTTTACAGAAAACCCTAATTCTTTGGCCTTCTTTGCGATTTCAATCATCTTTTGCATAACTTGAATTTCGTCCTGCTCGCTTGTGACAAGTTCTAATTCTACTTCCATTCCACATAACGTGCTACACTGAAATTTAAAAGAGTACGCACGCGATGGCAGTCTCTCTATCAATGATTATTTAATTACCGGACTGCTATGACAAAAAGATGATAGTTCTTACCAAGATCATCAGAGTTGAATCAAAAGGCGAGGACGATATCGTCGATCTAACTGCAGAGGCCGGCGATGTCATTAGAGAAAGCAAAACAAATGAGGGCATTCTGACTGTATTTGTATCTGGTTCGACTGCGACGGTAACTACAACAGAATTTGAGCCGGGGCTGTGCAAAGATATTCCTGCAATGCTTGGCAGGATCGCTCCCAAGGAAATGGCATATGAGCATGATAATACGTGGCAGGATGGCAACGGCAGATCCCATGTTAAGGCGTCTCTTGTAGGTCCAAATCTCACTGTGCCTTTTGTAAACGGTAGCATGATCCTTGGTACGTGGCAGCAGGTAGTTCTCTTGGAGCTTGATACCAGGCCCAGAGTCCGTCAGATAGTCATGCAAGTAATTGGCCAGTGAAGAAGCGAGCAGTCAAGGTAATTTCTTACCATGGCTCCTCGTCTCTGAATGCGTCAAGAATCCGCGCGCTTGTCTCGTCAATGTTCACATTTGCCCTAAGGTATCTAGCAAGATCCGTACTTGTAATTACTCCCACAGGAGCCTTCCTGTCATCGACGACTAGTAAGTGCCGCGTCTTATTTGATACCATAAGACTTGCAGCCGATCCTATGGTAGCCCTCTTCTCTATCGTAGCTATTGGGGAAGACATCAGGCCCTCAAGCCTGACGTCCTTGCTACTGACGCCTTCAGCGCAAACTCTGCTGACCAAATCGCGCTCAGTGATTATGCCTATAGGGTGTTGGCCCTTGCTTCCATCTATCACAAAAAGCGACCCAATTTTATTATCGCGCATAGTTTTAGCAGCATTCTCTGCAGTGTCAGATACCTCTATAGTCTTCAAATCCCGGGACATTACTGCTTCAACAAAGTTTTCCATAGGCTAAATACTTCTTTATTGCATATTACCATTTTCTGTCGGTAAACACAGGATTGATCCGGTAGTTTGTATGAAATATATTTTATCGATTGTTGCATCGAACTCGTAAATATTATGTATACGTCATTCGTGTATGTTACAGGCTTCCAGCACATCTCTAACCCTGAAGGAAATAGCGCCGAAATGGGCAGATCGGTTCAAGAAACTTCCGCTGCCTGCTACCTCTGTCAAGCGGATAACGTGGGGAATTCAGATCCTGTTTGCCAGAACCTGCGTAGTAGGTGAAGCATATGGCTCTGATGATTATATCGAACACTGCAAAAAATGCAGAGAATTGGGGTATGGATTCGTCACGTCGTTTATTTGCGGATCCGTTGATAAATTGAAAAAGAATGAGCAATTTTTTGTAAACCATTGGAATCAAGAGCATAGTCAGGTTACCAAAGTACAAATGCTGAAAAGAAGCGCTGTTAATTTAATCAAATTAAACTAAATTAATTAAATCAGAAATCAAAAGGGAAGGGATGTCTTAGACATCCCGATTTTTATTTTTAAGATCCAGTTGTTCCGCTAGGATTCGTTCTCCATATCGTCTGTTTCATTTGTAGTAGTTGTGTCATCATTTTCGTCTTCATCTGATTCTGGTTCTTCAGGAGTAGACATTGTTCCAGATTCTTCTGGCTCTGTAGGTGAGAGGTTGTCTGGTTGTGTTGGTGGAGATGCTTCAGAAGGTGGTCTCAATTCTGGAGGTGTTGCTTCTTCCGGTGTAGGTGGTGACTCGTCTTCAGTTCCGGTTTCGCCGGCGGTGAGCTCTCCTAGACCTTCACCTTCTATTGATTCAGATGGAAGTCCGAATTCAGACGTTTCATCTTCTGGAGCTGCTGGTTGCTCCGGTGTGGTGAGGGCCTCATCGAGAGAGGGTTCCTGTGGAGTGCCAGTCTCAGTGGGTGCTTCTGCCTTGGTGAGCAAGGCCTGTGCGCGGTTTCCAGACTCATCTGTAGCCACGAACATGCTGATTACTCCACTTGCATCTTCAGGTACCGAGACTGATGTTGTGAATGAACCATTTGTATCAGCAGTGATTGATTCTGCACCTTCAAGGGTTTCTCCGTCGAACGTTATGTTGATGCTTTCATTGGACGTGAATCCGCTTCCACTAAGGGTGACTTGATCTCCAGGCATTGCATGTGATGGAGAGACTGTCAGAGACAGACCGCCTCGAGTTCCGGTTGTTGTATCCTCGGTTGTGGTTTCACCGGGAACTTCAGGGATAGTCGATTGGCTTGGATCTGTTCCTGTTTGTGGCCGGGCTGTGCTGCTTACAAGGCTGCCGTCAAGGGAGAAAGTTGCCTCGATTGAAATCTGGAACTCGTTATTTGATGTCATTTGCTGGTTAAGGCTTAAGCCAGTTGGTTGTACTCCCTCGCCACTGATTGTGATCGTAGCGTTGCCGCCGTCAAGTGCGAAACCTATGGTGTTCTCAAAGGAATCAGGGACATCAGAAAGTTGATCCATTTCTTGTCCTGTTTCCCCATCAGTAGTTGTGTCCATAGTTAGCTGGTCACTTAGGCTAGTACTTGGCTGATCTGTAGTATCAGGAGACAAGGTGGTGTTACCATTCTGCTCTGCCAAGTCAGATTCCATAGTACCGTTACTTGTTGTAGCGTTACCAGCTGGTTCCTGACCGGTTATAGTCTGTGGTAAAATTGATGTTCCAGAGTTTGGATCTTCTGTCTCCGTACCTAGACCATTCTCGGTGTCAGTACCTAAGCCGCCGCCTGGGGTAGTGGTAGGTCCTGTGTCAGTAGCGTTTGCGCCTGGACTTTCGGTGTCAGTACCTA
>CAZPIL010000080.1:5268-6668 GCA_964586705.1 uncultured Nitrososphaera sp.
GTGGTAGGTCCTGTGTCAGTAGCGTTTGCGCCTGGACTTTCGGTGTCAGTACCTAAGCCGCCCGGAGCAGTAGGCTCTTCTGAGGTGGTAGGCTCAGGCCCCATATCTGCAGCTTCTGCCGCTGATACGGTTCCATCGATGGTCACAGTGACTATGTTACCGCTTGTCTGACTATCTATTTGCAGATCATCTGCCCTAAGTCCTTGGCCTTCAAATGTTACTTCAATCCTAGAATCTTCAGTTGGAGAGAGATTTGTAGAGGTTGAGAATCCGCTATCTTCAGTAGTCTCTGCTCCGCGTGTATCGTTAGTAGCCGACTCTTCCATGAAGTCTTCTAGTGTTGTTGCGCCTTGCTCGGTAGGTCCATCCATTGTGCCACCAGTTGTTTCTTCGTCAGTTGTCAAGTCTGGTAGAGTAGATGGTTCTTCGTCTGCAGGTCCACCGGTAGTGTCACCTGCTGTCTGGTTACCTGTATCTGCGAAAGGATCTTGTGGGGTGTCTGTTGTTGTGCCGCCTTCAGGCTCTGATCCTGGTATTTCTCCTGTGAATGGCCCTTCAGTTGTAGGGTCTGCTGTTGTATCAGGATCTTCAGGTGCTTCACTAGCATCGGGGCTACCGCCAACAAATGGGCCCTGATCTGTTGCATTATCACCCGTACCTGGTTGATCGCTTTGTGTGGTCTGCGCTGTAACAAGAACTGGCGTCAAGACCATACTGAGTATAGCCATGCCGACAATTGCCGTCAGCACAGTAGTTTTGTTGTTAAAATCCATGTACGATCGTGCCAAGTACACGTCTGAACCTGTTAAGGGAACCCGTGGATAAACCGTTCCATTAGGAACCGTCCGTACTTATCGACTCTATGACATTTTGTAAGAAAAGAAATCTCGTTACAACATTTGTATGGACTATCTTTAGAATTTTCACTCTCTATGCAACCAATTTTATTGTCTAAAGTGAAAACGCATTAGATTCCACAAGATGGAATATACTGCGCACGTACAGGCGATCAGAGAAATAGGCGCATAATAATACTATCATATGGAATTATTTGCGACGGTCGATTCTGCAAGGATAAGGTACCAGGAATGGAGTGTGGGCAAATCAGACATTCCTTCATGGGCCAAAGTGCAGAGCAGTGACAAGCATCTATTATTTATTCACGGCTTGGGATCTTCATCTGACAGGTGGCTCGATATTCCGCAGGCTCTCTCCCTAACAGGGGTTCATACGATTGTCTTGGATTTACCAGGTTTCGGTGAAAGTGACAAACCTTCTACTGACTATACGATAGATTATTTTGTTAAAGTAGTGTTAAGCTTTATGCATCAGTTGGGTCTTGACGACTGCAAGACCAGCCTCATAGGACACTCGCTTGGAGGCTATATAGCAGCACAGCT
>CAZPIL010000081.1:0-6665 GCA_964586705.1 uncultured Nitrososphaera sp.
ATACAGCTTTCCTACCATCTGCAGCATCTTGCTATGGTAGTTTTGAAGCCAAGGATGCTGCTCCTTCAAGTCAGTGAGAGAATAGTTCATGTCATACTCTGACATTGGCGGGATTGAGAGAAAGTAGTTGTATACCCACCTGCATCCATCCAGTGTCTGCTCTAATGCAAGCTCTTGCTCCCTTGTAGGGTAGAGGCGGAACTTGTAGTTGAGAGGCATGCAGAGTATGTATGACATTTTCAAATTATGAAGGACAAGAAATATCTGCTATCAGTACCATATTATGATCTTAGTCAAGGTGTCTGCCACGTTACAGCTTTTGAGGATGGAGCCTCGACAGGCTAACTGTGGCTTCATTATCATCATCATCTTGACTAATGGATGGAGACGGCAGTGGGGAACAAGCCCAGGATGGGTAAATATCCGTCCACATAGGTGGGTAATTCTGGGAACGCGATACCTAGAAGAAATGATGCACGATAGCAGCGGCAGCATTTAAGAAATTCACATGGGTAAAGCCGTAAGGGTTTTCGGGCTCGCCAAGGTCATAAGCAGGTTGAAGCTAGAAACTATAACTTTCTAACATATCATAGCTATGCAAGTATGCCGTGAGTCAAAAGAGAAGTAACCCATTCTAGTACAATCAACAAGTTGTCGCCCATGATTTTAATATCGATTCATTTTCAAAAATCTTTGAAGATTGGTTTTTGAAACAATGCCCACAGGCTATGAACTGAGGGTACTGGTAGATGTTAGTATTGCTCTTGTCGCCGGATTTGCCATCGGAGCTGAAAGGGAATTAAGAGGCAAGCCCGCAGGGATAAGCACGCACTGTCTGGTAATTGGTGGGGCGGCAATTTTCACATTCCTGTCTTCAATGGTAGACCCTAACTCCTCTTCCAGAATTGCCGCACAGATAGTTACGGGCATCGGTTTTGTCGGCGCAGGCATAATCCTAAAGAGCGAATCAGAAAGAAAGATTACCAATCTGACTACTGCGGCAGCAATATGGTTTGCAGCGTCAATCGGCATGGCCATCGGCTACCAGTTTTACTTTCTGGTGGCCGTAGCAACTGCCTTTGCTGTAGGTGTGCCAAGGATACCCCACATCGCAAAAATGATGAAGAAAGGGGAAGAAGACTAGTCAGATCGATGGAAGGCGGGCGGATAGCGGATAGCGGATATATTGGCTGTCCAAACGCTGTGTGAGGAACACGATGCAGGACAGACCGGGCTAATGCGTGATTACACGCGACACTGCAATGCCCATGCCGGCAGATATCAGGCCGCCGATAATCGCTATGAACCCGACCAGCGCCCAATCAACCTGCGGCCACTGGATCTCGGGCCACCCAAAGCGTGGAAATTGGATGTCTGAAATGCTCAAAGCATATACGCCCATGGACATAAGAAATATGCCTCCGAATATGAGTGACATTATTTTCAGCATCGACATCGAATAGCAAATCGGCTTATGGAAAGTTGAGCGCAAAAGAGTTGACTAGCAATCCAGATTTCATTGATGCTCTTGAGGATAGTTATCGACATAGAAGTTTCTACTAGAAAGAGCTGTCATTAAGGCATTATGACCTGCATGTAAGATGAAGCTCTATCACAGGCTTTTAACATTGGACAGACCGGTTGGCTGATGCAACACCGCAAGGTCTCTACCTACAATATTATCATGGATGATGACAAACTCGAACTGAAGTTGGAAGTAGTCATTGGAATGTATTCTGCTATTGACTCCAAGGCCAGGGAGCTTGCCCCACAAGAGATTAGAAGTGAGCTGAGAATATCAAGAGATAGCAAGATAAAGACAAGGTTTTACATACTGGTATCGGACAGGATGGCGCCGCATTTACTATCTGCAATCCAATGGCAGGCTGAATCGGTACATGGGACGGCAAGGTCGTATTTTCACAAACTTCAGGATCAGGTCATATCCCAAATGTTTGGCCCGCAGGATGCGGCAACGACATTCAATATCAGGTATGAAGGAAAGCTTATCTAGCGCGCGACAGGCAGATCTTGTTCCCCTGCGCTTGTCAGCATCATTTGCAGATATTGTAATAATGTTATAGACTCTGGTAACTAATCGTATAATTATCAGCATGACATGAATTCGCACGCGATTCGACTTTACCTGAAAAGGTTTATGTTCGATGCAATCTGCCCCCTATCGCCGGCAATTTGATAAAGACGATAGGGGGCAGGCCATAGCTACCCAAACGGCGTTGGGGCTATGTCTATAATATAGGAAACACCTCCAATTTAGCCTATCGAAAATAGTCTCTATAACATGGTACTGGTTACAGTTGAATACATGCAAGGGAAAGTAGTCAACAATACATGCTGCTTATTGGCAAACAATTCAATAATATGACAGTCGAGATCATAGTAGCATATCTTCAATGCCAGATGACCACCCAAATGGGCGACAGGGCCAGGGTCCAGAGCTTGTACTTGCAAGATGGAGCACACGGTTTTGGGCTTGGCTTGTAGATTTTATCATAGTCATAACTGCTGCAGAGATAATATTCTCCATAGCTTATCCACCTCTTTCGTTTGTAGACGACGTGCAGGACAATCCTGCATTAGGAGCCACAAAATATGCACTCCAAAGCCTGATGTTCTTTGCGTACTGGACATACTTTGAATCAAATACCGGCCAGTCAATAGGCAAAAAGCTTCTAAAGGTAAAGACAACGGACTTGACAGGTGGGAGGGCGGACGTAAAAAATGTGGCCGTCCAGAGTTTTGGCAAGGCGTTCCTTCTGCCAATTGACGTGATCCTTGGGTGGATATTCACGAACGAAAGGAGGCAGAGGCTGCTTGGAAGGGCAGCAGATACACTAGTCATAAAAGTTGAGGAAAAAGGCGCGGAGGACATTCAATACAGAAAGGATTAGCAAGATCATATTGCTCCAAATAGCAAAGTTTCTGAACTAGTTTCTATATTATAGAAAAAAGTTATATTCTACCACCTGAATAAGATACTCCCTGCATTCAATTGTAGTGAACCACAATGGCTTTGACCGGAATCAAGAATCATGACTTGCCAGATGCCCTGAACAAGGCTCTTAATGCAAGGCTCGACACGCCGACTAAATATGCGCTAGAGTATCATCTGTTGAATATGTACAAGGTTGATTCTCTGGCAGAACTCACATTACAGCAGATCGAAAGTGGACTATCTGAAATTTTTGGTGGCGCCGCCGGTCTGGTTCTTGACAGGCTACATACAGAGCTTGACAATGTGTCTGCCTCCACTGAAAAAAACAATACCAATTAGGATAGGGCTGAACTTGTTACGCTTTGCAGGATGATAGCGGCCATCCTCGAAGGATGTGGAGGGCCGAGTTGGAGGAAGAGACCAGACCCGGGCTAGCGGCCATATTGCGCAGTTTTTCAAACTGTGGGTTCCGGTGTTTAACCCTGATGGTAGAGCTCGTGTACTGGTTTGGGCGGAGTACCGTCAAGAATCTGTACCAGATTCCTATATGACTCTAGAAACTGCCGGCCATTGTCTGTCGTCTTGTAAATAATGTTGCCTTCTTTTCTAGTCTGCTCGATAAAGCCTCTTTCCTGAAGCTCTTTGAGATAGCCGGCTACCTGCTCGTATGAGAGGTTTGCCATGAACATAAGGTGCGTCTTTCTTATTCCCTCTGTTGAAAGGTTTAGTATATCTCCCATGATTTCCACTTTGCCTCTATTAGATTTTCGCGCCCTTGTCTTCACGATTTCATGTCCCACAGGGTTGGAGGCATCAGGTGACAAATTTGAACGGACAACGGACTCATCCTTGCTTGTGGGTTCTCTGTACATAACCTATCCATGTTTTGATAACATATAGCCATTTCTGATACAAACCTAATGAATTAGATTCAGCCTTTTTGCCTATAGAATAAAAAAACAGTACATTATTTGGAGATGGCGGCTTACAAAAGCTGCAGAGTAGACGAGTCCAGGCAGTTCCGTGCGGCAGCTCAAAAGACCACATAGCGTAATTATGCAGAATGGTTGAATTCAATGTCTTTCTCTTCCTCTTCTACAAGGGCGTCCATCAGCTCTTGCTGGCGCCCTTCGTCATCGGTTTCTATTGCATCTAGGAGCGAGGGTATGGTCTGTCGAACAATCCAGGCTATCATCTCATCGACTGTTTTATTTTCCACCCTGGCCTCAAATTCGAGAGCCTCCATTTGGGCCTTTGTAAGTTCAAAAGAGACAGTTACTTGTGTCATCACCAATTGCCGCTGGCGTTCACTAACAGATACCAGTTATACTTTAGGGTAGTTAAAGACAAAAGAATGTACTACATTAGGGCTCTATACAATTTTTTTCGCAACACGCGGTGGAGTCTGGCATATGCTGAAGGGCGCGCATTATGCAAGCACTGACAGTATGGCCTTTTTAACGAGAGTGTTCGTTTTCCAAGACAGCTACTAGTATGTCATCCAATCTTTTAATCGAAACTCTGACGTTCAGCTTACCAAAGCTGACTTCCAGAATCTCTGAAAGGAACTCGGACCATCTTATCCCCATGTTGTGTTCTATGCTTATTGTTCGCCTTCCATCCTCTGAGCTGTACTTGTACGGGAAGCCGCAGAACTTGATCCAATCAAGAAAGCATTCTAGAAATGTTTCCAGAGTGAACTTGTTTCTTTTCATGTACGCGAGATCGGGGAGGTCGAGCTCTCCTACCAGTTTCGCCAACTTTGCAAGGTCATCTGTGTTGAGTAAGTCTACCATCTCTTTGATCAACCTTTTTGAAAGAGGCATCATTCCAACGTTTGCTGCGACGTTATAGAAGTCAAAGTAATTTCCGACTATTTGGTTCATGAGGGCGTTGCTTGTGAGGCGTCGATCTCTTGCTTCCTGCTTGAGACGGTGGATGACGCTGACGGGCATTCTGTAGGTGCATACCACGGTCCGTTCCCTGTCTGGTTGGGACCCTTCCATATTATGTATAGCATTTGGGAGAATATAACGCCGCGTTCCGAAATAGCGCAAATTCATGCAAATCAATCACACAATGTCTCATCTGTAGAAGTAGCACTCAACAATCATGTTACAGGTCTCTTGTCGTGAGCTCTGCCCCAATTTTTATGAATTTTAATGCAAAGAAATTGCACGATGTTAAAGTATAGATCTAAGAAACCAATCAAGGCAAGCGATTGGCCGTAAAAAAATAACTCAAGTTGGTACGATCGGTTATCTTCCTAGAGCGGGCCAGTATTTTTGGGAGTTGGGTGGCTAGAATCGGAAATAAGTCAGCGCGGTAATGCGTCGTGGTTGAGCGGACAAATACCGACGGGTTCGTTACCATACCCCAATGATGCCACCGCCTCTCCTTTATTGCTGCAGAATCAAGAGATCAGGGGGGCACGTTTCGGCGCGGGAAACCAAGGCAACGAACGGCCCAGCCTGACCCCGTGTCAGACATCATGAGAGCGATAGAGTATATTTGCAATTGTAACACTATTCTGGTATTTAGTTAGAAAGCTATTCATTGTGACATTAATTTTTGATTATTCTACCCGGCTATTGGACAACAACTTGCTCAAGGCCAAGAGAACATTTTGTTGACTGCTCTGCCAGGAAGGGCCGGAGATTCTTTCGCGATCGCATGTTTCTTCAGGGCATCACCGAAAGTTCTAGTTCAGTGAACTGTCCCTCAGGCTTTCTCGCCGAAAAACCAGTAAGAATTTGTCAACATTATGCAGCAGGAGATTTCTAGTGGGAAAAGCATAGATTGTTTTCAACCACTGTTTCTTCTGTCGTCACACTTCACAAGCTTGAAAAGTACCAGCTGCCCTTGCGAGATAATGAACAGCATTTTTGTGGCAGCAGCAATTCTTTTGGCATTGCTGACTTCAACGACAGCAATTCCCTTTGCAAACCCATCCTCCCAAGCATCCGCGCAAGAACAGCAGGAACACGAGGTCATGGTTATGACAACTGATGAATCAGGTAACGAATTAACCGGCATGTGGATCTCCATACGTTCAGGAGACGGAGAGTACTTTGGCAGTGGATATAGCCCTCTTGTTTTCCCCGGGACAGCAGGAGAAACGTACATGGTAACGGTGTCAGACTATGATGGTATTACATTCGACCGGTGGGAAGACAGCAGTAGTACGGATAGAACCCGCACAATCACCCTGTCAACCGATAGCTCTTCAACGCAGATTATTGCACAGTATGATACAGGCATGTCCATGAGAGGTGTTACCCCTCTTACGTACGCAGACAGCGGTCCAAGTCTGACCGTAGAGGCAATACATGAAGGCCAAATGCTGAACATATGGACCATCATAGACCTGCAACCAGGCAACAACGATTCACAGGCAACATACACAGTACATGCAGGCAACTACCAAAACCACATATTTGACAGATGGAGCGACGGCAACACTGACAGAACAAGGACGCTGACAATAAACGAAGATACAACTATTACTGCACACTACACGACAGCAGAATCTACAATCGTCATTCCCTTTGGAGCATTTGATCCAGCCAATCCATCCTATGAGCCCGTAGAACTATCTGTAACAAAGGGTGACATAGTAGTTGTCCACAATGTGGATGTCGCGCCGCATAGCGTTACTTCGGGAACAGGACCAGAAGATCCCACGGCCGCAAACGCATTTGAAACAGGC
>CAZPIL010000082.1:0-6649 GCA_964586705.1 uncultured Nitrososphaera sp.
GATTCATTGCAGCGTGGTCTATTTCGACTGCAATAGCGGTCTCTGAACTTTTGACGGGTCTACCTATCGGAACCTTTTATGCCATACTGGGGGCTACGTTGGGTCTAGAGGGATTTTCAGAAGCTGCGTACCTGAGCTTTGGGTTGCACCTGCTTACTGGCATACTGCTTGGTGCCGCGATAGGGTTTGGTGTTTCACACCTTGTTGCAAAGGCCTTGAGCAGTCAGTACAGGTTGACTATTCTTGGAATGGTGGCCGGCATAATTGTATGGACTGCTCTCTTCATTCCTCTCACATTCCTGTTTGTTCAACCAGCAATATTTGGTCAGGACCAGATAGCTAATGCAGGCCTGACAGTGCAGATTGCTCCATTTGGCTGGACAGAGCAGTTTGTATGGGGTATTGCGCTGGGCGCCATAGGTTTCCACCTTATGTGGGGCGCGATATTTGGCTACGTGGCAAGCTCTCTCATGCGCATACGAACATTTCACATAGCGCATCACAAGGACGGTGGCTTGTAGTGGCTGCACCCAAAATCGTACAATCAACGACTAGGATGCGGTCGGGGCTTGCAATGGCCGGTTCTGCCGCTGCAGCGGGAATGATAGCTTCGCTTGCGCTCAGTTCCCTGATACTTCTGGTCGAGCGCGTGGCCGGTTTTCCAGTGGGCACATTCTACCTTGTACTAGTTTCTGCAATAACGCAAGTGACAGATTATGGTATGTCTGCAATAGCACAAGGGTTACTGCTACATCTGGCTGCAGGAACCCTTATCGGATTAGTACTTGCAGTGCCGTTTGCTGCATCGCGTAAAGCATACTCGATACTTGGCAGGTCTGCGCCGGCACTGGGTCTTGGCGCGGGGATGCTGATATGGGCAGCGCTCTTCCTGCCCGTCACATTCAGTGTTATACTTCCTCTTCTGCAGTCACTCGATAACGGGTCCGTGATAAGCCAGCGGCTGCCAGTGGGCAACTTGTTTCAAGTAGCAGTCGGCGACCTCGTTGAGATGATCGACAGGGTGATCTATGCTGCGCTTGCCTTCAACATGTTTTATGGGCTAATAGCGTTCATATTGATAAGGTCTTTTGCAGAACGGTTGGTCGACAAAAGCAGGTAATTTTATAAAGCCAACCGGAACATCTTTCGTATGTGAGGCAGAGGCGCATACTTAAGAACCGCAGACGCGTGGGTGAGGCCGCAACTATAATAGCCGGAGTAGGTGTCGCGGTGCTCGGACTGGCGGTGAACGTGCCTCCTGTATCTTTTGCAGGGCTCTGCGTGCTAGGCCTTGGCGTTTTCTCGATCTTTTGGAAATAGTCTGATACACAAGCGCTCCTTGATACTGTGATAGCGGCCATAATTGTTACCTGCGTGGCCGCTACATTTCACCATCCACTTCCACCTATGATTAAGGACTTTGCAAGGTGCTTGAGCCCCTTCTATTGCCAAGGCATAGTTTCTGTTAAAGGACTTTTCGATAAGGATCACCTTGGTGAATGCACATTGCCTTCGGTACAGGAAAAGTGCAAACAATGATATCAAAACCGCAGAATGTTTGACCTTTAAGCAGGTCCTTTGCCTGCTGGTCTAACGCGTGACTTTGTAGCGCCTTCCTATAAGCTCAGCAAGACTTTCTGAAACCTGTTGCAAAAGAGAGTCAACTTCGGCATTCTTTTCGGTTACTCGATGTTTTTTCTGTTCTATATCCTGTTTGTTGCGCTCTATTTCATATTCAAGCTTTGCTACTTCCCCACTTAGTTCCAAAGCGCGCCTTGCTGCCTCTGTATCTTGTCTGGTAAGATCCGATATCTCATTTGATACTGCCCTTGCGCTATTGTCCAGCTGTGGCAGCGACGATTGGATAAACTCGAGGTTCTGTATAATTTTGTCAGTATCTTTCAGTTGTATCTGGCCTGATTTCACGGACTTTGTTATCTCTTGCAAGAGTGCTAAATATTGCGGCAGTTCATCACCAAACATCTTCCAAGGTTCTGCCGACATCACATGCAGCCGCCTTTCTGTCTCCTTTGATACGTTATACGAATACTTGGTCAATGCACGCGAGATATGTGAGAACATGTCTGACAGCTCACCGCGAAGATGTTCTTGCTTTTTCTTGGCTTCTTCAAGCCTTGCGTTTATCTCTTGAGCCCGAGCAAACTCTGAAGACTCTTTCACCGCGGCAAGATCCTGCTTTGCTTTATCCAGATCTATTGTAAGTGAACCTAGTGCATCATTTATTGAATTTATCAATAGTTCATCTGACTTTATAGATGCAAGGTTTTGCGTTATGGTGTTGACGGTGGCCGCGCACCTGATAGCCGGTGTTCTCTCCTGCTCGAAGAGCGCAAGGACAGATTTGGCTTCTTTTTGAAGGTCTTCAAGCTTGTTAAACTCAGCCTTCATTTTGTCCGCGTGTTTTTTCAGGAAGTAGTTGAGCATCTTGCTATGCGAGCCGCTAACCTCGCCCATTCTATTCAACAAGGCATCAAGCCTGTCTCGTAGTCTTTTTGCATCACCTAAGGATTTTACTGGCACAAGCTCCGTAGAAGCCTCTCGCCTGAGCGCGGTTACAACCGTCTTTCTCGCCATCTCTGCCGTAGAAGCGTACCTCTTTTCAAGATCTTCAAGCTTGATCTTTTCCTTCTGCATATCTTCAGCTATGGCGCCAAGGGTGGCAAGCACGTACTCGGTATACTGCCGTAGGGACTCGAACCTCCCTGCAAGCCACTGTACCTTTGCTGACTCTATATCGTGAAGGAGCGACTGAACTTGGGAAATTGAAAGCGACTCGGACTCGGGGATTGGGATATCCTGCTCAGCCCTCTCATCCATCTTTTCCTTCTTTTTGAAAAATCCAAAAGGCGGAGACACCTGTTACTGGGCGGGTCAGTTACACAAAACTGTTGCGATCTGGGAAATCCTTAATGCAAAGCTTGACGTATATTGGGCATGCATGCAGGCGTGGCCACTCCTGCAAGAGATGCCATCTATTCGGCAAAAAAGTGGATGACTAGACATGAGATTGCTCTGCTTATCGCGAACTCTGTGATACTGGTGTTTCTTTTTTTCTTTCATATGCTTGATCCGTCAGAGGTTCCACTTTCTGCAGAGCTCGTCAATATCCTTGCAATTACTCTTGTCGCATTCCTCTTCGTTACTATTGCATTGAAGGGTCTGGTTCAAGGAATCATTTGCATGCTTGGGATAGTCTTGCTTCACTATGCCATCATATTTCCATATTATCTTCCTCCTGACGAAGATGTTCTACCACATCTTCTCATGAATGAGAGGAGTGGAACGGTAAACTCCGAGGAAACTGTCAGAGTCGCATTTACAATACACTTTCTTTTAGGTTTGGGGATGGTGGCTATGAGCATGATGGTGGCATATGCGCCAAAGCTCTTGTTTACGCGCAATAGGCCGGAAGAAAGTGAGTCCTTCTGGTCGAAATACCCAATATGGTACGACAATGTTCGACTAGCCGGACTCTACTGGGAACCCTTGGTCCTTGCTAGGAGTCTAATGGAAGATAAAGACCGCTATATGCTCTGGAGATACGAATATGTTTTGGCAAATATCTACGGCAAGCCTCATCTTGTCAGACCGGATGGTCTTGTGCCTGAAAGAAGCACTGAATTTATCCGTGATCGCGAGAGCGGGCTCTTGGTGGGTATGGGTAGGTATGACAGTTACTTTGTGTGAATACTTTTTAAGACATTGACTCTAAAGGTGAATGATGCTTTCGGCCATAGTAGTATTGACGCTTGCATTCGTTGCGCTGGGTCTGCTTCTTGGATATGCCGCAACTTATGACGTGGATTCAGGGTACAAACCGTCCTCTCAAATCGAGAACTCCATGGATGGCGCAAACATAATTATTGAAGAGTCCGTGCAAATCACAGTCGAACGATCACGGACGGATTAATCGCCACATTTTTTATCTTCTAGATTGTATTTTCAATGTTGGATAGACTAACAGCAGAAAAAATAGTCGCCGAACAGGTAGGAGCAGTATCTAAAAATCCACTGCTTGTGCAGGGCAACGGATGTGCGGCTTGCCACGTCCTTCTTGCGCTCAAAGACCGGATGGATATAAGCGAGGTCGACGCGGCGGCGCTCCTATCAGAAGTATTGCTTGGCAGCCCTGAACTCGATAACAGGTTCATTCAGATGGTCGAGGAAATCCATATGAAGCAGAGAGCGACAGGAACCACGTTTGCAATAAAATCGCGTGATGCCAAGAACCGCTATCTTGACTCCCAGCTCAAAAACTCGCTTGAAGAGCTACTGTCGGATGCGGCAAGTTTCGGCGTAGGAACTGCTGTGCGCAAGCTGGTCTTAACACACGCTGCGCTACAAATTGCTCAGAATATGGGCATTGACTACCATGCGGCCACAGAAGAACTCTATCATTATATGCGCCATAATCATGAATCTGAACGAGATCTTGAGAAACTAATTTTGTCGCTTCTTGGGAGGGTAAAGAAATGAAGGAAGAGGCGAGGTCCTTTGAGCTTGGTGACCTGCTAGCAGAAATAGGCGATGAAGAATACTTCAAAGACTTTTTGCGCGTCCGTGACCTTGAGGCCGGCATACTCCGGTTGCGCCCTGGCGAGAAGGATACACAGACCCCACATAATGCCGACGAACTCTATTACGTTGTTCAAGGCGGCGGTTACCTTAAGGTCGGAGATGAACTCAAGGTCGTGAAAAAAGGTTCGATAGTCTTTGTTCCGGCCAAGATGCCGCACTACTTTTATGGAAACAAGGACCTGCTAGTTGTACTCTATATGTTTGCGGAATAAACATGAACTATCAGACTGAAGGACCGGCTTTCCCTGGAGGTTTGTCCTTTCTTCTCTATTAATCCCCTGCCCTGTGTCATCACCACACGCGGAGTTCCTGCTTCGTCAACCACGCATTTGATCATCTGCAACCGTGGATTTAGAGATTTTGCGTCTAGACATAGTCATGTCTGGACTTCGCGTGGCAACAGATATGGGTAAATTCCTGTCCCTGTCCCAGCGTTGTACTAACCTGTGCACTTCTGACACTCAAAATATGTGCAGGTGCTCTTTTGTTCAGCCTAAGCGTAAAGGGAAGAGAGAGGGTGGTGTGGTAATATAGCTGCCACTGTTCCTGTCTGAAGCCGCAGCAGCTTTCTATCACCAAATCTATAAATCAGCCCTTGACTGCAATGAAGTAGAGCGACATGCCAATTACCGATGCTACAAAGAAACAGATAGCACAGAACCGCCGACTTTACTTCAAGATCTGCTTTAGGTGTGGCGGCAAGAATCCGATTGACGCGTTGCGATGTCGCAAGTGCCGCAGCAGCCAGATGAGACTCAAGAACAGAACACTCGGTGCCAAGAAGTAGGCTAGGATATTCTGACGAATTGAGATCGCTTTTGGATCTGATGGACCTGTTTGGTAAATTTGTTTATGGCTCTTTTGACACTGATCTTTCAACGTTTGTTAATGATGCCGGTAATTTCAATTCTCTTTAAATAGAGCATTTTTCTACTATGTGTGCGACGTCATAATCTGTCTAGGCTACTTCACACTCGATAATCGTATATAATTCTCAAAATCGCCAAACATACTGTCGATTGCGCCGAAAGTAGCGTAATTGATGAGAACTATGCTCGCAGCACGCATGCCCCTGTAACCAGTAATATTACTACAGAATGGTTTCTCGTCACTCTAAAGTATTACAACTTCCTCCAATCGTTTATCCGACCTGCCCTCGCGCGTCTGATCAAGTTCATACGCACCAATATGACCGACACGCTGCCGCTTCTGGCTATTCGCGGTAGGGGACGACTCTATCGAGGCGACTCACTAAAACTCTATGATTCGTCGACCTTTAGCCCAATACAAATCCTTTATCCGTAGTCGGTACCGTGCAGGTAACACTCGTAACTCGATACGTTGTGATCACTTGAAGATTAACAATGTTAAAACCATACGTGAGAACAAGTGGGCGGGGCGTGATTCGAACACGCGACCACCGCTGTGTGAGAGCGGTATCATACCGGGCTAGACCACCCGCCCACGTCAAACAAGCAAGTTCTGACCGCCTTATAAATTCCGGCGAGCAAAAAACACTCGGGGCTTTAGCCTGCTTTGGTGGTATGAAAGCAAGCCTTGGTAGTTCACAAATTGAAAACGACTGTGCACATAACGTCAGCAGACCGTTTGCCATGTAGAAACGCCAACTACTGGGTGTAACTATTCTAGCAATGTGGGCCTAGCTAGTAGTGGCGCAATGCTCGCATTGAGTGTGATCAATTTCGCCAACTATGGTATCACTGTAAATACAATCGTGGTCGCCTTCGAGTCGCTAGATGCACTAAGTGCACCTTTAGGTGGCGCTTATGCCGCCAATAGCTAGCTGCACTACCTGTTGCAGTGTTTTTTGCCATAGTTGGTCTACATACATTCAAAGGCCGCAAGTGGGCTTGGTTTGCTAACATTGTCATGAGCTTCGTGTCTATTTTTTTCTTAGGCATTTTCCGGGGCGCGGCTGACGTCGGAGTCTTTGGAGTCACAGCCAGAATCGCGGCCTTGACAGGCTTCTTTCTTTTTGCAGTCAACAGCATTGCAGCACCGAAATTTGCTGCCCTGCACAATCAGAGTC
>CAZPIL010000083.1:0-6607 GCA_964586705.1 uncultured Nitrososphaera sp.
CCATAGTTAGAAAGGCTGCTGCTGTCACTACTACTATTGCCTCCAGTCCACATCAAAAGAGCAGCGCTTGACAGGTGACCATTTCTCCCACAATATTCCGCACAAATGAGCAGATTCTTGTTATCTTGCGGATTATCTCTTGTACACTGATGCCTGTACCTGAAGGATGCAAATTCGCCAAGATGTGCAAGCACTTCAACTCTAGCTCGTACACATGTAGATTCGAAGAAGAGGCCTCTGTGTATTGCGGCACCTACGATCTGTTTGCCTATTACAAGTCGCCTGCGATGGCAGAAGCGGAGAAAGAACTATACACTTCCTGACGGGTCGTAATGAAAGCTAGTTGATAATCCTGCAGCTAAAGTCGACACAGGACGAAAATGCGTTTGCCAGCATGTCTTCTATAATAAAGGCCATAGACAAAGAATACGGCTACAAGATCAGAGGACACGAGATACACCAGACCAGAAGCATCATGGGCAAGACATCACTCAAAGAAAGAGTCGATAAGGTCTCGCGTTTTTGCTCCAGAAATGAGCTGGATCACTTGGCGTACCACGCTCCGATACTTGGCAGAGGGCAGAACATCTGGGAGGACGCCTGGAACGACAAGGTGAGAAAGTCTCTTGCACTAACCATAGAAGAAGCTGCCAGCGTAAGGCAGGAGGCAGGCATCTCCGGCAGGATCACAGTCGTGTTCCACCTGACAAGCTATTTGCATGTTAACAAGCTTCCAAGAACCATGGAAGAGAAGCTGCAACTATTCAAAGCTGCAGAAAGTGAGTTTCTGCAGTTTGCTGGCAACCGATTATCAAATGATTATGGAGGATGCATTCTTGCGGTAGAGAACGTGTACCCAAGAAAAGACAACGATTTTGCAAACATAGGACCGTTTCATCCACAAGAGCTTGTCAGGATGAAAGAGTATGGCATCAAGACTGCACTTGACATTGCCCACTACCAGCTGTACTCCAACTATTTGGAATACGGCAAAAATAACGCGATGGGCGATCTTGACAAGGAAACGTACAGCCAAGCTCCCAGCTGGAAACAGTGCATAGATATCCTCTCAGAATCGCTTGTACTACTGCACATCAGCGATGCCAAGGGGTTTACGCTAGAGGGAGAAGCGCTTCCCCTCGGAAAGGGAGAAGTTCCACTCCACCAAGTTCTCAGAGAAGCAGGAACCGGAAGAACTCTTCAGGGGACACTTGAGCTCACCGGGGGACACCTAGATAATGGGAGGCTCCAAGTGGAAGGCGCCAGGTGGCTTCTCCATAATGCAAGAGACGCCTTCTTTGCCTAGGTCGTACGGCACTTACTGGGGTTTACACAGGGCTAATTGCCATCAGATGCCACAAGACCAGTCCTGCGGCGGGCACTGCAACAATCGCAAGCGACTTGATCGCTCTCATGCCCCGTTTGAGCCTTTCAGTGATAAGCAACGCAGCGTCGTCACCAAAGACCACGCCAAGTTCTAGCCGAATTTCTTTTAATGAATAATAGTGGTTGCTATCTAACGGGTTTCCGCGCCTTTCGATGAATGCTATTATCTCTTCTTTGAGAGGCTGACCCAAAACATCAAGCTCATCAAAACTCTTTTTGATAATATCACCCCGTATCGGTTCTTCTCTAGCCAAGAACTTTTCTGCTCATGTGAAATTAAAATCAGTAGATAAATAATTCGCTATTCTGTGTAGTGTATTTTTGGGCAAAGGGCATGCATCATGCATGTATGCTTGCTTGCTTGTCATAGATTGATAACTATTTGTGATGGCGCTTGGTGGCGTTATCACATCCTGTCAGATAGGGCGGCAGCAGTAGTAGAAGAAGAAGCAGGAGACTTGCTTTTCCACAAGCCCCGAAAATGAAGTGCCCATACGCCGGCAAGCACAACTGCGACAAGTGTTAACCCGCTTGCCTGTCCATAGTCCACAGGTAACAATGTGCCCTTTCCATCATTCAGGGTTTCCGAGTCCCATGCGTCATCTATGCTGTATGGCTCGTTGTCAAGGGGGCTGACAAGGGTTTCGACAGGTGCGAACTGGTCTGTAAATACAGGGACATCGTCCGTCCTTATTCTGTCAGTGTCATAGAGGCTGTCGGCATAATCGACAGTGGTAATCTCAGCCTGTACTCCGGCACCCCGTTGCTCGTCTCCAAGGGTAGATTGACCTTCTCTTATCTCTGATTCGGTCAGACTTGCTTCATTTTTATCTGCAACCAAAATGATGTTTTGAACACCGTCCGTGTTTGATCTAGTCTGAAATGCGTAAACTGACGGGAACACTTCTGCCATAGTCTTGTATGCCGCCCTCCAGAGCTTTGACGTCTCATAGTTGTATGCCATCTGCCCCATCGATCCTATATGGTTTGAGACGATGACACCGTCCGGTGCCAGCCTGTCGTCCAGCAGTTGGTAATACTCCCTAGTCATCAGGTGAAACGGAACATAACTCTTCGAGTACGCATCGAGGACTATCACGTCGTATTGCCTCCCTTCTTGCAGCAGGAATCTCCGGCCGTCATCGTTGTAGATCCCAAGCCGCGGGTCGCTTTGAACACCAAAGTACTTTGTTGCCACATCTATCACAACAGGATCTATCTCGACTACGTCGACTCTGACGTCAGGATATGCTGCGAGAAAGTACTTGGGCCCGGAAAAGCCGCCTCCTCCAACAAATAGCACATTCTCGGCGTCTGAATTGAACACAAGGCCTAGCGGAAAGTACTTTGTATATGTGACGGCCAGTTCGTCTGGCCTTTCTACATACATACGACTATGCAGGTCTCCGTTGAGGTGAAGGGATCGGACTCTTTCTGTGATCCCGGCGCTGCTCTCAGCCGCGGGTCTGCTGGAATCGACTACCTGCAGCTGGCTGTACGGTGTCTCTGCCTCGTACATCACCGTCCCGCTAACGATGTTGCCGTCGCGATAATTCAGGCTGTCCTGGCCAAAGCCAAGAGGAATAGAAAAAGAAATGTCATCATCAGCCCCGATGGGTATGCTTGAAACCATGACAAGAATGGCAAGACAGGCCGCCAGAACCTTGGGTAGCGTATAAAGACCAAAGACAGCAGCCGGAATTATCAGGGCCAGACCCAGAGAGAAGATAATGCTGTCGACTTCAAGCACTGGAATAAGCGCGAACACGGTGGCAAATGTGCCTGCAATGCTCCCGACCGTTGCTATCGAATACAGGTTGCCCGCCTTTTTGCCAAGGGTTGCAAGCGTAGAAGCGGCCAGCTTGACTGCATAGGGCGACACGATTCCAAGAAGAACTGTAGGGAGAGCAACCAGGGCCAGCGTTGAGGCGGTAAGGGACAGGGCAGACGACGGGTCTGCATATGACTGTACTGCAGGCCAGATGATAAGCGGTATGAATAGGATGTACAGACCCGCTGAAAAGATTACAGAACTGAGTTTCTGCACCGTTGCCGGCCTCCTGTCTGCAACCCTTCCACCAATATGATAGCCTGCGGCAAGCGCGGCCAGGATTATTCCTATTAGCATGCCCCATGTGTTTATGGAACTGCCAAAAACCGGAACCAGTAGCCTGCTGGCAGCAAACTCGAGTGCCATCGTGACAAAGCCGGATATAAAGACCAGGGTTGACAAGACTATAGAGGCATCTACCTTTGAGTTTCCCGTCTTCCTATCAGTGTTTCCTGCTGCTCTTGCAGGCGAGTCTGAACCAGATGGTAACAAGCCCTATGGATAATTGACGTCATGGAAAATAAGGATGCAGGTAGAATGTACTCCTATACAGGCTCAGAGGCGGTTTCGGTGCCATCCACGTTTCCTGTCAACAATCGATGTTGCTGTCTCTCTACCTCCAGCTTGCCAGCCTAAAAAGGTATAAAGATCCGAGAGACTTTACTGAGTTGTTGTTGTATAATACGCCGTTATGGTCATCGCGCTTTCCGATGGCGTAATAGCCCTAGTCCTCTCCGTGCTTCCATCTTCCCACTGGTCAAAGACAAAGTTCTCATAGTCGCCGACAGTCACATTGTACGTTGTCCCCGGCTCCAAGTCCAGGCGCATTGGCGTAAATCCGGTCTCGATTATGGTACCTCCCTGTTGTTCCACAACGGTCCACATGTTGAGCTGTTGTTCCTGTTGACTATCACTGGATAGTGCCCTGACTGTGATTACACCGTCTGAGGGCACTGAAGTGTCCGCATAATGCGCAGTGAGCGTGACATCTGAATCAAAGGCAACTGTTCTTGTTCTTTCGGTGCTTCCATCGTCCCAGTGGTCAAAGACAAAGTCTCCATAGTCCTGCACCTGTACTGTGTATGTCGTGCCCGGCACGCCTTCATAGACCATAGGAGTGAATCCCGTCTCCATGGTGGAGCCGCCTGACGAAATCACTGTATAGTAGCCGGTGGTTTCGTTGCCTGACAGATCTTCAGAGGTCACGACCATCGAGTGGGTCCTATAGTATGCAGTAACTGTGGTATTGTCCTCATTCAGTGTTACCTGCCTTTCTCTGTCCCTGCTTCCGTCTTCCCAGTGATCAAAAAAGTAGTCTCCATAGTCCTGCACCTCTACTGTGTATGTTGCTCCACTTTGGCCTACATATTCCACAGGTGTAAAGCCTGTCTGCGCCACGCTATCACCTTCTGATATTACGGTATAGTAGCCGGTGATTTCATTTTCCGACAGGTCAGACGAAGTTACTGTCAGAGTGGGTTGTGACGGAGACGGAGGTTCTCCCACGCTAAAGTAGGCTGTGAGGATGAGATTGGAGTTGAGAGTAATAGTTCTTGTTCTTTCGGTGCTTCCATCGTCCCAGCGATCAAAGGTTGCATCCCCAAAATCAGAGATCGCAACAGTATAAGTTTCTCCCGGCTCTCCGATATAGGTGAGTGGCGTATAGCCGGTAGCTACTGTATTGCCATCTGATGAAATCACGGTATGGTAGCCTGATATTTGATCGCCGGATGTATCTGCAGAGCGTACAGAAAGGTTGTACGAGCCCGGCTGAGTTTCGTCAGAGGTTCTGTAAAAGGCTGTTATCTCCGTATCTATGTTAAGTGTCATTGTACGCTGCCTTACAGTGCTTCCATTGTCCCAGTGGTCAAATATCGCTCCAGAATAGTCCTGGACTTCTGCAACATATGTCACCCCTTCCATCCCAGTAAACGTGAACGGCGTGAATCCCGTGGCTACGATCTCGCCATCCTGTGAGATGGAGGTATACATATTGAGGGTGTTTCCAGCAAAGTCAGCAGCATGCACAGTCAGTGTGCGTTCAGGCGCAACCCCACCATCGCTAAGTGTTGCTGTGAACGTACTGTCCTGTGCAGGTGTCGAGATCTCGTGTACCCGGGAGCCGCCGTCAGACCAAGATTCATAGTTGTAAATTGTGCCGTCTACGTTCTGGGAGCTAGGTGCCTCCAATGTACGGGTTATGCCCACGACGCCTACAAAGCTATATGGCGTCGTGCGCGGCTGCCCGTCCAGCAGAACCTGGGCACCGGAAATATTGCTATCAAGCGTAACGGTTGACTTGTTTGGAAGTACATCTCTGGTTGTCGTATGCGTCAGGCCGTCAGAATCGGTTACTGTCAGATAGATTCGGTACCAGACATCATCTGCAGTCTCGCCTGTTGTGGGTATAGTAAAGCTGTCTTCTGTAACTCCATTGTATTCTTGGAATGGATGGGTGTGCGTATTGTGGTGGAACAGCACGGTCCACTCGAAGGCACTTGCAGGCAGGCTACCGTCTTCATTATCAGATGCAGAGCCGCTGAATGATATGGTATCGCCGGCATTGTAGGTCGTGTCTGCAGCAGGCGTGCTTATCGTTGCCGTGGGCGAGTTGCCCACCGTGATTTCTACCGTATCGGTATCAGACCCACCGTTGCCGTCATCTACAGCGAGCGTGGCCGTATAAAGCCCGGCCGTATCATAGGTGTGCGCGGCTGAAACTCCATTGACATCAGGCGAGCCGTCTCCAAAGTCCCACGAATGTGTCAAGGTATCGCCGTCAGGGTCGCTGCTTGCAGAACCGTCAAAGCTTACTGTGAGCGGCGGCTGGCCTGATACGGGATTGGCACTGGCAACTGCTGTCGGGAACGCGTTCCCCGGGGTGCCATAACTCACCCTGTGCACCGCGCCCGGGAAGATAGACAGATAGTACAGGCTTCCGTCAGGGCCTACCTCTATTGCAACCGGCGTATCGATGTCCGTTAGAAATGGCTCTACCTGGTTGGTTGGCGTCAGCCTGCTGATAAAGCCCCTAACATAGTCGCCGAAAAAGTAGCTGTCGTGATATTCGGAAGGGAACTGGCCGGCCTCGTAGAAAGGACCTCCAGTAATTGAAGCGCCAGAACCGTCTGTGGGATGCGGGTAGCTGTATAGTGGATCAATGAAATCCGGATCAGAGCATGCGCCCTCGCATGTCGGCCAGCCATAGTTTGCACCCTTCAACCCTTGATTGATTTCTTCCCATTCAAACTGGCCGACGTCAGCTATGTACATCCTGCTTCCGTCACCGGAGAACTGGAATGTGAATGGGTTCCGCAGGCCAAGGGCCCAGATCTCCCTGTACGCTCCCTGCACATTGTAGAACGGGTTGTCGGTGGGAATGCTGCCATC
>CAZPIL010000084.1:0-6581 GCA_964586705.1 uncultured Nitrososphaera sp.
ATCCTCTCGCTTTTTGACAACATAATAACCCAGATAGAGGGCATCTTTTTAGTTCTGGCAATTATCGCATTTGTCTATTTCAGTTACAAACAGTCAAGAAAGGAAGAGAAGGGAGGAGAAAAAGGCCAGCCATCAAAAACAGATATCGCTGAAACCAAGCACACGATACCTATAGAAGACATAACGTCTGTCGTAGAGGCATCGTCGTCTCCTTCCCCTCCTGTCAGGAATTTGGGACAAAATAAAGGAGGCGGAGATAGGGAAGGAAGAGAGGGAAAGGGACAAAAGTCAGGTTCTGCTGCCGCTGGCAAATCCATATTATTGATCGCAGTTGGCCTTGTTCTTCTTTACTTTGGCGCTACGTTCACAGTGGATAACGCAGTAGTGATTGCTACTACAATTGGCATATCTGAGAGAGTGGTCGGCCTTACCATAGTCGCTATAGGAACATCGCTACCAGAGTTAATCACATCCGTCGTTGCCGCAAAGAAAAAACATGCCGATTTGAGCATTGGAAACATACTTGGAAGCAATGTGTTCAATGCACTTGCCATAGTGGGCATATCAGCTGCGATTGCAGGCGTGACTGTTAATCCAGATATCATTATAGACTATGCCGTAATGATTGCATTTAGCCTCGTTCTGATCCCAGTAATGAGGTCGGGATTTGTCATAAGTAGAATAGAAGGATATGGTCTGGTGGCTGCATATGTCGTATATCTAATAATGCTTTTGATAATGCAATGAGTTAGAAGCAACCTTGTGTAGGGAGGATAGGCTATTGAAACTGACGTTTGGCAGTTTTTTCTAAAAAAGTGATGATGATAAAGAAAAAACCAGCAGACCAATTAGTAGCCATGACGGGTTTATGGCATCCATACCTGATGTCTTTTTGAACCTCAACGCGAGGTCCTAGACAACTTGGTTTTTCCAGACCGTACGCCTCTAGTTCTTGCTCTTTGTTTTGCATGGGTTTTTGTTGATTTGTTTACCTTTGAAGCATACCTGTGGCTCCTTCTTAATTTCACCTTGGTGCGTTTTCCCTTATCGTATCCTTCATATGATTCTGCCATCCCGTCTTGGCCTCTGTTATGCAGCTCTCCGGATACTATCTTGCGAAGGGTAATCGAGCTTACCTGCTCCTTGTCGACAAGCTGGTTGCTGTTTTTGACAGTTCTTGATATGTCGAGAGCCATAGGATATGGGACACCCGTCCTGCTTACTGAGCGACTCATCTTTCTACTGTCAAATGGTTCAATGCGACCACTGCGCTTCTTTACTAGGATCTTTTTCATTAAATATATCTACTCTGCCGTTTCTTATAACCTAGTGGCAGAGGCTCGCGTAAAAAGTTCATCATCGGATCAAGCTTTGGGCGTAAGCTAGTCATCGAGCGTGAAAGAGCCTGAACCTTGAGCGTGTCAAGATGTAAGAAATGGTCTGCGCAGATACAACCTTCTTGGCCGCGCGAACGCCGAGAACAGGGCGCAATCCAGAAGATGTAATGTCCTCCATTCAGGGGGCTTGTAACAGTTCACATGGTATCAAGCGCTACCTGTCTCTATCTCTATAAAACCATCACATAATGTTCTTACCCAACCATTTATCTAAAAGCTACACAAAGAACCTCGTGCAGTCGCGCTATGGGAAAAAAAGTTGTCACTGCTCTGTCAAAGTCAAGCATGGTAATACTTTTCATTATCACAGCGGCAGCGATATCGCTCTCAGTCCTTTCCTATCAATATTCAGAATATACTGCCAATGTGATTGGACAAAATGCAGTAAATGCGGTGCAACATGATACTGAAAGGCAGGCTAGCGACATTCGTGGAATACTGATCAACAAGATAAACACCGTAGTCTCAAACTTGCACGTTATCGCCGACGCTCCTGTGGTTGTAAGAGGCGAAGATGAAGACGAGCTAGAAGCTCGAGTCCTTTTTAATACTGCTGGGGCCACAATCGGTCGTCCGCTTGACTTCGTGGCATGGCTCGATTCAGATGGTAGGCTGGTGTGGTCAAGCAATGTCAATGCAACCACGTGGAATCAATATGCCGGCATTGATTTGAGCTCGCGTCCTTATTTCACAGAAGCAAGAGATACCCGGGAGCCGTATTTCAGTAGTGTCATAGAGTCTGTGGATAATATTCCTCGAGTATTCATGTCAGTTCCTATAGTCGATTCAAGCGACGAGTTCAAAGGCATCGTGTATGCAGGCTACAGGCTTGACCAGGCGGCTGAGCTGGTAGAAGAGCAAGCAATAGGGGAAGATTCTGAGAGTACCGTACTTTTGTTGTCAAAAGAAGGGGTGTTGCTCCACAGCCCGAGCTCTGAACTCGTAGGGAGAAATCTCCTCAGTGAGGAAGTACAATCACAATTCATCCCATCTTCAATCCCTGCTGCGGAAAAGGAAAAGGTGGACGAAGTTCTCAGAAGGGCCCTGAACGGTGAATCCGGGTCGGCAGATGTAACGATCAACGGTATCACAAATACAGTTGCGTTTGAGCCCGTGACAATCAATGGCAGTCATTTTATGACTTTGTTTGTGTTAACGCCCCATGTCTTTGCATCAGATACTATGTTCATGATTAATCAACAGCAAAACGTCAGCATTATAATAGTTGCACTGATTGGAGCCGTGTCGCTTAGCATGGCGCTCATAGTCCTTGGGTGGAACAAAAAATTGCGGGCGGCAGTTGATGCCCGGACTGCCGAATTGCAGCAGGCAAATGACCGGCTCGTCGAGGGTCACAAGCTACAGAAAGAATTTGTCAACATAGCAGCGCATGAGCTCCGGACTCCTCTGCAACCGCTGCTTGGAATTGTAGAGCAGCTGGAGGAAGAGGTGGTGGGAAAACATCAAGAGGAATTCAAAATCACAAAACCAGAGGTAGAGATGCTTGCCCGAAACACAAAGAGACTGACGCGCCTGACATCTGATTTGCTGGACGTGTCAAGAATAGAGAGCAACTCGCTCAAGCTTAAAAAAGAAAGGATTGACTTGCAGGAGAAGGTAAAAAGAGTCATAGAAGATTCCAAGTCCTTTATCGACAATGGGAGAAAGGTGGACATTGTCTTTGAGCCAAGCACAAGCTCTCCTGTGATAGTCGAGGCAGACCGGTTAAGGATGTTTGAGGTCCTGTCAAACATTATCAGAAATGCTATCAACTTTACAAAGGAAGGAGTGATCACTGTCAGGCTGGATCAAACAGATGACGATTATGCACAGATAAGCGTAAAGGACACAGGAAGCGGGATTGATCCGGGGATCTTTCCAAAGCTGTTTACCAAGTTTGCCAGCAAGTCTGACACCGGAACGGGCCTTGGGCTATTCATCACTAAAAGCATCATAGCACTTCATGGTGGGAGGATATGGGCCGAAAACAATAAGGACGGCGAGGGAGGCGCAACATTCACGTTTACGCTTCCAACAATAACGGCATCAAAGACGACGACTACTACAGCGACTAGCAGCAGGATACAAGGGGAAAAAGGAAGCCAGAATTAATGGAACTCACCTCCTCTTATCTCATAAACACCTGAGTATATACTCACCATAATATGTACAACGACTAAATGGAAAGCCCAAAAAGTTCTATGCGTGATAATAGCAAATTTGGTCTCCATAGATGGCAATTTGAAAAGTCGGTAGAGGCTTGCGGCGCATAACTTACGTAATATCAGGAAGTAACCAACCCCTGATAGAAGATGATACATAGAACTTGCTCTTTAGCACATCTGATGTCTAAAATGAGCTCTGTAACTGCATAGAGACGCCGGTATAGTACTGCAGGTTAAAGTAACGGCTGTCGTGTTGCAGACTTTATCGGCAGCTTGGCGCCATAGCTAGGCAATATCATAAACCGTGGATTCCCGAATGCAGAAATAACAAAAGTGACTTCATATCATGACATGATTCTGAGGATTGGAGAATCTGTACTCAATATTCCTGTCATGACGCTACTTGTGTTGGTCGTATCTGCAATCTTTCTATTAACCGGTCTGGTCATCTCTGACATGCCAGAGTACAAAGAACAAACACTGGGATTTGTCATACCCGGGGCCATCATCGGGGTAATAGGGGCAGTAGTCCTGTTCAAACAACTCCATGACGTTGTTTGAATAACTCAGGAAGGAAGGAAGGAAGACACGCCCTTCTCTGTGAAAAATAACCAACGAGCGCTGCAACTTTCTGCACAAATCATCGGCATACTGCTGCAGCTGATACGATCTGATACCTCTAGAAGATAGCAGAACAAAAACCTAGAGCCAAAGGTGGCTGCGATTATAACAAACTTCCCTGATACCCTTTACTTGTGATCTGAGGCGCTAGGTCGCCATAATTGCCGTTGTTCCTCTCCTGTAAGAGAGAAAGACCGAGAGCAATTCTTACACGCAAAAGAGATCTTCCGGAGCGATTGTCTACCATGGATATAGCTTCAAGTTTATCTTCCATCAATCAAGCCATCTTTCCTGTAACGAGCAGAAGGATATCTCTCGTATTGTCAGGAGTAATTGTGGTGCTGCTATCACTCTTGATATTCTCTGTTCGCCAAAACATTCTGACATATGATAACACGTTGGAAACCCTTTACTTTGTACTGACCGTTACAATAGCATGGGGGGTTGGGTCATGGTTTCTGCTGGGTTACGTAAAAAAGGCCACGACTCTCTATGCGACGACCACCGGCACTTCTATTGCTCTCCTTCACTTTGCTATTGTCATAACACAGTTTTCTCTGCTCGGAGTCATGCTGTTTGTAATATTTGACAGGAGCAGCGAATACCTTATGCCCTATGTCAATGGCATCACATCATGCTTTGCCGTAATAATATTGGGTGCCTTTGCATACAAGATTCTAAGGTGGTATAGGAGGAGCAACAGGAGATTCATAGTCTTGCTTTATTTTCTCACTGCAGCGTCAATCTCAATAATGCTTGCATCTGATTTTGCTGTGAAATTCATGGTTACCTATAGGGTGGAAGAGTCCACCCACGGAGAGATCTCCCGAGAAGAATTCCTGTATCAGCGCAATGCTGAAGGCGAACTTGTCAAAAGGGACATTGAACCGGATTATACGACATCCTACTTTGTTCCCATAGCCCTTGTACCTGCATGGGCGTTTCTCAATAATTACCCTGGGTTGATATCACTTCTCCTTCGATGGGGAGCGACAACATACACATTGAATATTTTCAACTTGGAACACAGGCGGATTAACAATATCTTGTTCTGGACCTTGGTAATACTTCCTATCGCGATTTTTGTACTTGGGCAGCTGCCTAACTTGTTGGGCATAACCCCTGAGCCCTGGACCCGGCCCCTTTTCCGGGGCGGTAATGTTGCAATCGGAGTACTCTTTGGTCTAGCCTTTCTTGTTATGGCAAGGCAGGTGCCAGCCGTCAAGGACTACCTTACATTCGCGGCGATAGGCATCATGATAATCACGGTCGCGTTTGGCATCACTAACCTGCAGCAGACTTTTGGCATTGCAGCCCATTCCCTGGTCCTCCTGTCTTCTTACCTGTTTGCAGTTGGCTTGTACTATTGTGCTGTCTCTGTGTCGCATGATGCAGCGCTGCGAAGCGGGATCCGGCATTCTGCACAGAGAGCATCTGCAGACCTATTGGAAAGTACGGGTACAGCTGAAATGTATGAGCAACTGGAGCAATCAGTGCTAAAAATATCAAGGCAGCAAGCGGCAAAGTTAGCTTCAGAAACTGGTATTCGTCCTTCTCTTGAGGATGAAGATGTCAGGCAATACCTGGAAAAGGTGGTGCTGCCTGAACTCCTGATAAAAAATAAGGCCCTGAGGGGAACAGAAACATGAACAGTTTCCTTTCGTAATGCTTGGGCGAGCTCTCACATACTTTCTCTGCAGTATTCCTATGGCTGGCGGTGATCTCGCCTATGCTAAAGTAGCTTTTCTACTTGTCCGTCAACAGATGAGCAAGTAAAAGCGGCAAATCTATTCATGGGTAGTCCATACACCCACTCACATCCCATGCAAATCATTCTCATTTTACTGCAGTTTTTTGACCAATTCATGTATATTTTCTACTCATAACCCGATCTGGATGGAAAATAGAAAAAAACTGGTCCACCAGGCATTCCGGATCGAAGATTCTACTCTCGCTATCCTGAAAAACCATGCTGCAAAAAGGGGGCTTACGCTCAGCGCGCTCGTAAATCAGATCTTGACAAGGTATTCCAAATCTGACGTTTACTTTGAAGAACTCGGCTCAATTCTAGTCCCAAAGGGTATAATGCGGACTTTATTTGATATGATACCGCCAGAGGCCCTCGAGGAGCTAGGAAAGAAGACTGGTCCTGCTGCCAAGGCGTACATCGCGCACATGTTTGAGAAAGTTGACTCCAACACCCTGACGGAATTTCTGCACATGCTCTTTAGCAGATATCAGGCCTATCAATACTCATACAACGACGGCCACCACTTCTTCTCGCTTGTGCATGACATCAATGCAAACTTTTCCAAATTTTACAAGGGATTTGTCATCGGACTGGCAGAGCCAATAGTCAGAACACCAATCACATTTCATGACCAGTTGGACAACTGTA
>CAZPIL010000085.1:0-6535 GCA_964586705.1 uncultured Nitrososphaera sp.
AAGTCCACTTAATGGCTATCTTGAGAGCGAACACATCCGTCTGCCTGACCTGATGAGTTTCGTTAAATCAATGGGCAGGCGAGCAAAAAGGCCATTCCAAGAATACCTTGCTGAGATTTCACAAAAGGTGCTTGGTCGCCAGGCACAATACTATGATGACTTTTATTTTTTTAGAAATCGCGTCTATGCGGACATCGAGAGAAACTTTGCGAAGTTCAAACCACCTGAGCAGGTAACTAGGCTGATGTCAAATCTACAGTTTGACATGTCTCGTATAGCAATCGATACCCAGAATCGAAAGAACAAATACCCCTCGCCAATCTGCTTTTTTGTACAAGTCCCTACAGATATCCGTATACTGTACAAGGCCGAAAGCCCGTATTTTGACTTGCAGGGATGCTACCATGAGATGGGCCATGCCATGCATGCCTCATCCATCGACTTAAACGCCACATATTGGGATCGCTATGGCATTTCAATGGGCATAGCGGAAATATTTTCCATATTCCTTGAACGAATGACTAAGAACCGCAAATACCTGATGTCACTTGGTGTTACAGACAAAAAATTACTCGATGATCTTGAGTGGAGAAATAATTTCATGGAGCTATTTTTCGTCACCTTCTATGCTGCAAACTCGCAGATGAAGGCCGAGTTCTGGCAAAAGGGATTGTCTATGGAACAGGCAAGCGATCTTTATGCAAAACTATTGAAAGAGTATATCGGCCTTGAAGTTCCCGGCGAGTACTGGATGCTCCACCACATATTACCTGATGCCATAATGTATGTTCCAAGCTACATGCTTGCAGCAGTAAGAGCAGCAGAACTTGAGCGCCACTTGCAGAATGTGTTCGGAGAAGAGTGGTGGGCCGAGGCTGGAGCAGGAAAGCACCTGCGAGAAATAATGTCACCCGGCGCCTCTATCCAGCTTTCGGACTTTTCCAAGACAGATGCGTCTGTTTTTATGAAGGAAATAACTGCCTAGACTCATTTGGGTGAGTGAGTGGGTGGAATACTGGTGTATCAAAGTCAAAGGAATGCATGGGCTCATCTAGGCGTCGCTACTTTCCTGGCTTGGTCAAGCACAAACGGCCTAAGGTCCTTTGAATCAGTCTCTGACCTTTGTTGAGCCTTTGAAAGAAACAGTTACCTGATTCAAAGGCTTCTCTTGATGTCTATTGTAGTAACAAATCCTGAACCCTTCATTATCTTTGTAACGGATTCATTGCCGATCGTACAGTTTTTACTAGCGCTATCGTTTGGAGCATGGGTTGAGTAATGGCGATAAATGTAGTGCCGTGCTCAGTACACTACGCCCACTGTTGCCTTTTGTTCTTTTGACAACTCGCGCCAGCCATTCTTGTCAATTATGACGACATTGATGTTGTCGCCAGTGCCAGCGTTCCTGCGAATCGCAGCGGCTATAGCGTGCATGGCTACCTTGTAGGCGTCGTTCACGCTCATGCCTTCTCGGAATTCAGACTCCAAGTATCCATAGGCAACAGGTGAGCCTGAACCTGTTGAGATGAACTTTTCAGTAGTGAGCGAGCCAAAGAGGTCTATGTTGTATATTTGTGATCCTTCGTTTGCTGTGTAGCCTGCCATGATCAGCTGGACGTAATACGGAAAGTAGCGCTGATTGAAAAGCACGTTTGATACAAGCCTTGCTGCTGACTTGATGGGCATAGGCTCCCTGTTTTGCAGACGAAATATGTTGGCATTGTAGCGCATGAGGTCGACCAAGTTCTGCGCGTCTGCGACTCCGCCAGCAATGGTCATGCCTAGATGATTGTCGACCTTTTGTATCTTCATGACATGTCTATCAGCTATAAAAAATCCAGCACTTGCCCTTGTATCTGCGGCCAATACTACGCCGTCCTTGCATGTCAAGGCACACGTGGTTGTGCCCTTCTTTATCTGTTCAGCAATATGCTCTGGGTAACGGTTATCCTGAGGGTGCATTTTAACACAATCTGGCAGCAGAAAACCTGATTTAAGGTTTATGTAGAGTGCTAAGTTCAAATCTCCCTGCCGCCAATTTTACCTGCTTTGCCTGCAAGGACGATATTTGAGAAGATCTGGGATAGTCATGTCGTTTACCAAGATGGTGGACCTGCACTTCTCTACATAGACAGACACTTGGTGCACGAGGTCACTTCGCCTCAGGCATTTGATGGCCTGCGCACGAACAAGCGGCAAGTTAGGAGGCCGGACCTTACGTTTGCTACTATGGACCACAATGTGCCAACAACTCCTAGATCGTTACCTATGGTCGATCAGATCTCCGCAGTACAGATGAAGGCACTTGCAGAGAATTGCAAGGAGTTTGGAATAACTCTTTACGATATGCATAGTCCTGATCAGGGCATTGTCCACGTCATAGGACCCGAGCTTGGATTAACATTGCCCGGTACTACTATAGTATGCGGTGATAGCCACACATCTACACATGGGGCTTTTGGCGCTCTTGCTCTTGGTATAGGTACAAGCGAAGTGGAGCATGTACTTGCAACCCAAACAATGTGGATAGACAAGCCTCAAACCTTTGCAATAAACCTTGAAGGGAAGCCCCAGAAGACTCATGCCGTTACTGCAAAGGACATGATACTCTATGTCATACGTACAATTGGGACAGCAGGCGGTACAGGATGCATCTTTGAGTATCGAGGAAGTGCTGTGCGCGATATGTCAATGGAGAACAGAATGACGATTTGCAATATGTCAATTGAAGGAGGTGCCCGTGCGGGACTGATAGCGCCGGACGAAAAAACCTTCGACTATATCAATGGAAAGCGCTTTGCGCCAAAGGGCGAGCAGTTTGAGCACGCAATCGAACAGTGGAGGGAACTTGCAACTGATGTCAATGCAAAGTTTGACAGGTCGATCAGCTTTGATATTGCGTCGCTTGCGCCTCAGGTTAGCTGGGGGACAAACCCTGGCATGGTGGTAGGCATCAATGAAGCGGTGCCACATCCTGATGAATTTTCCAAGGGCAACGAAAACGAGAAAAAGGCTGCATTGAGGGCGCTTGAATACATGGCGCTAGAGCCAGGTACACCGATGACTGAGATCCGACCTGATAGGGTATTCATAGGTTCATGCACTAACTCGCGTCTAGAAGATCTGGTGGAAGCATCCGTAGTGGTAAAGGGTCGCAAGGTTTCACCTTCTGTAAGAGCCATGGTGGTTCCCGGCTCACAACGTGTCAAGACAGCAGCAGAAAAAATCGGTCTTGATGTCGTATTCAAGGAAGCCGGATTTGAGTGGCGGGAGTCAGGCTGCAGCATGTGCCTTGGAATGAATCCGGACATATTGTCACCCGGCGAACGATGTGCAAGCACATCGAACCGCAACTTCGAAGGAAGACAGGGTTCGGGTGGCAGGACGCATCTAGTCAGTCCCGTGATGGCTGCTGCAGCTGCAATTGAAGGTCATTTCGTAGACGCGAGGGAGTGGTTGTAGTGGAGCCTTTTATGGTGCTGGAGAGCAAAGCCGTTCCGCTTGACCGGGTCAATGTCGATACCGACCAGATAGTTCCAAAGCAATTCTTGAAGCTGGTGAGTAGGACTGGGTTTGGGAAGTATCTGTTCTATGATTGGCGCTTTGACAAAGATGGCAAGCCGCGGCAGGACTTTGCTCTTAATAATCCTAAATATGCAGGAAGGCAGATACTCCTTGCGCGGGACAACTTTGGCAGCGGAAGTTCACGCGAACACGCGGCATGGGCAATATTGGACTATGGCTTTCGCGTGATTGTTGCACCATCGTTTGCAGATATTTTCTACAACAACTGCTTCAAAAATGGGCTTTTGGCCATTAGACTTGCGACAGATGAAGTAGACTACCTGTTCAAGAATGACGTGGAGTTGGAGATAGATCTGGATAGACAATCGGTACGCGCGGATAACAGAGTCATGCACTTTGAAATAGATGGGTTCAGAAAGAAACTCTTGCTTGAAGGCCTTGACAGCATTGGGCTTACATTACAACTCGAAGCTGACATTTCAAAGTATGAACGCAATAGACAGACCTTCGCGCCGTCTGTCTAACAAGATTTTTATCTATACTGTGACAGAATGTCCGGTGCATGGCCGGGATTGTTGCCATATATAGTCACGGCGGGGAATCCAATAAGGCCGTACTTTACCTCCTTGCACACGCCATGAGATTACTTCAACACAGGGGCAAAGCTCACTGGAAGATGATGATGGGAAACGGCTCTACAGGTGCTGACGGCTCGCTGCCATCAGATGATACAATATTAAAGCTGGTGAATAGAGAAAAACTGCACGGCGTATGTGGCATAGGATATTTGTCAAAAAGATCGCCGCCATTTTCAAGCATGAATACCATTCAGGCCGCATTTGATGGCTTTTTTGTAGATACGGAACGACTGCACATGCATCCGTACATTGGCCAAGCAAGAGACTCCGATTCGCTTTACAAGATCTATCACATCTTTACTACTCTTTTAACAAAGAATCCCGAAAGAGCCGTAGAGTTCCTTGACCGCCACCTCCGGGGCAACCTCGTGATAAAACTTGGAGATGATCTATATGCGTACAGGGACAGCACGGGCTTTAAGCCCCTTGTGGCTGCAGTCCGGCGCGACAAGACACTTTCCTTAATAGCCTCTGAAAATTCTCTGCATACTTCACTTGACCTGTACTTCGAGGATATAAAGCCGGGTCAACTAATCCGGATAAATAAAAATGAAGGTCTCAAGGTCATAGCGACGAGCCCTGGTGCAAAACTGATGATGGACCCATTTGAGTTCATCCGCGAGTCAAATGTAGTCGCAACACTCGGCGGCAAAAGTATCTACTCTATAAGAAAAGATATTGGCAAGGAACAAGCAGACTTTTTGTCACTTGACCTGCAAGTAGGTGACCTTGATTCTGCATACGCAGAGCCAGATTATACGCGACCAATGGCGCTTGGCTTTAGTCTTGCTTACAGCTCTCACTTTCACTCATTTGAGATTGCAGAAGGCGTAATCAAGGACAGGTACGACGACTCTGATAACATGATAGATTTCTCCGAGCTTGACAGTAAAAACAAGCTCCTAACAACGGGTAGGTCACTGAAATTTGTGATGCAGCCACTGGTTACTGGAAAAAGAATAGCAACAGTGCAGGGCACCATACAGACAAGCGCTACGGCCCGTGAAACAATATACTACTTGCGCAAAGCCGATGCCAAGCGCATTGACGTTGTCGTCAGTTATGTTCCAACAGTTGATGGCCGTCAAGTCGGTCTATACACACATAACCGTGAGCTTGTCGCCAACAAGTATGTTGGCGAGGTCTCCTCGATAAATGAGCTAAATCAGAACATTGCAAAGGAGCTTGGTGCCGACAGAGTATACTACAATTCGCCTTCGGTGCTGGCAAAAGGGGTGGGCGTGCCTGAGCACAACCTCTGGTTTCCCGAATGGGTTAGGTTCCTGGATTATAAATGAAAAGTGATATAGAGCCAGGAAGGGTACGGGGACCTCCTGAAAAGACAGTACATCTTTTGCACAGCCCGATGCAGGCACAGGGACTTTTGATAACAAAAATGGAGATGCGGCAGTACATCGAGCGTAGAGACGAACGCCTTGGCGATTATTCCCTCATGACAATTGTAGTAGAAACAGACAAGGGTGCAGTCGAGATGAAATACGATGAAGGCTTTCGGGGCCCGGACGCACTAGATCTCGCGGCTAAAATGCTCTTGCAATATACAGGCCTTGCAGCACTCATCAACAGGGCCTTGATAGAGCTGTCATAAAAGGCGCTCAGCTTCAGAAAGTGTATTGACCCTTATTGGCCAGTCAAATTCTCGGTTCCAAGGCTGGCTAAAAAGAATTGCACTCTTGGGAGCAGATATGTCGATAAGGTTTTTTGGCGCGTCATCTATAAGGACATCAAAGGGGTACTCGGCTTTAGGAACAGCGTCAAACACAAACAGAAGATCGTCCAAGTACACGTCGTTATGGTCAAGCCACTTGGCCACGTATGCCACGGTAGGACGTTCCCTTTTTGTGATAATAGAAATCCTATAACCTTTTTTATGCAGGCGTTTTGTTATCTGGCCTATCTTCTCCTCTGTAGGTGGTATTTCTTTCCACCTCTCTCTCCATACATAGGTGAAATACTCGTAGACCTGTCCGGGAGTTATAGGCAGAATGGTGGGAATATCCCAACGGATGATGTCCTCCTTGGATATCTTGGTCTTCTTGCGTCTGTTGTATTCATCGACCCATACAAGCATCACATCGGCCAGAACGGAATCAACATCTATTGCGACTGTCCTGACAGCCTTGGAAATACTAGACATGGGACGAAGCACTTTGTAATGCACTTTATTTATACGGTGGCAGGGCGCAGCTCGTTTAATGAGAAACAGCATCTCACTTTTGGATTAAAGTAGATCTGTAACTATCGACTGTCTTGCAATGACAGTAACTTGCAGACGGGTGTGGCTAGAGCAATCGTTGAATGGGGCCGGCCGGATTCGAACCGGCGACCTCCAGCGCCCGAGGCTGGCATCC
>CAZPIL010000086.1:0-2355 GCA_964586705.1 uncultured Nitrososphaera sp.
AGCGACATGGTAATAGGAACGAATGTATCAGGCATCGGAGACGAAGTACTGCGTCGCCTGGCGCCAATAATAAAGAAGGCAAGTCATGTGAGGCTCTTTGGCGCTGTCGCGCTGGAACTATGCTACCTTGCTCAAGGACGGATAGACGCATCAATTGATATGCGAGGAAAGATAAGGGCGACTGACATTGCAGCTGCCTATCTCATTGTAAAGGAAGCCGGCGGAAAAATTTACTCAGGCGGTAGGAAGCTTGATGCAGGCCTTGGAATGGAGACGCGGTTATCATTTGTAGCAGTTGCTCATGACAGTATCGGCAGGACGCTTGGCAGAGTCAGATTGAATGTTTAACATACTACTAACAACAATGATAACAACAACAACAACAACAACAATAACAAATCTATCTTATTGCCGCCCTTATCCTAGACGCTGTAACTTCTTTGTCACCTACCTGCACAATGACTTTTGAATACTCCTGGCTCTTTAGGTGTAACGTGATGCATTTTGAATAATCCTTTACAAAGAAGTAAAATGTCTTGCCTCCTCTTAGCCAAAGGTTCCTGCCATAAAACCTCCTGGGACATGCGTTCCTACTCGCATTCTTGGAAGCCATACGGGCTTGACTTGCCCGGTGGATGCCCTTGTGATGTTTTTTAGCGGGATAGAAATATTGCTTTTCAGAGCAAAAAACTTTTTTGATCCTTCAAGTCCCGTTTCACACTGTCTTTGCCCACAGACATATTCGCCATGATCCTTAATTGCGCAATTTCAATTCAAGTAAACAACTGTCCGCTCATGCAGCCACAGCTTCATCAAATATTTCTATAACCTTGGCAAGACACGTCATGCCTTCCGGCGGGTCATCCGGATCATCGACCTGAAGCTCCAACATGACTGTTTGTACCTTCACTATCTCTGTCGCACCAGTTTTAGTTATGACAATGCGATTCCCTGCTATGTCGGCGCTGCTCTTGAAACCATCTATTTCTTCAATGCATTCCTCTTCATCGAGTGCAACCTTGTGTCCGTGCCAAGAAAGGTTGGCAATGTTTTCATCATCTGCATGTTGTGCCTCATGTGAGTCAGATGCGTAGACTCCGTTATTGGTATGCACCATATATGCATAGATCATTGTCTCGCCTGATGGCAGCGTGCCTCCCGCCTTGCCGTACACCTGCACAAATACTTCGCCCTCATCCAGGCCGTAACCTTTGATATCAAAGTCAGCAAATGAGCTGTCTCCTTGAGCATCCCGTGCAATATCCTCGCAATTCACGAACTTGTTGGCTCCCATGGGGTCAAAGCAACTGTCGTCGTCATTGCCTCCGTTAAGTACATCACCGCCAAGCTCGTCATACAGTACATCACCGCCATCACCGCCAAACAGTCTATCATTTCCTGTACCACCTGTCATGGTATCACTACCTGACTCGCCAAGCAACGTATCGTCACCATCATTTCCGTTCATAGTATCATTTCCTGCATCGCCCACAATTCTATCATTTCCGGGACCACTGTCGATATTATCACCGCCATCACCGCCCCACATTGCATCATTGCCATCATTACCAAATAGGGTGTCATCGCCCCCATCACCAAACATCCTGTCATCATGAGGTCCGCCGTATGCTATATCCTCACCATCACCGCCCCACATTGCATCATCACCTTCGTGTCCGTACATCTCATCGCTTCCCCCATCACCAAACATCCTGTCATTTCCGGGACCTCCATACATAACATCCTCACCATCGCTTCCCCAAACATCATCATTACCATCATGCCCAAATAACGTATCATTTCCACCATCCCCTACCAGCTTGTCATTTCCGGGACCTCCATACATAACATCCTCGTCATTTCCGCCCCACATTGCATCATCACCTTCATGCCCATAGAGTTCATCCTCTCCTGCGTCCCCGTACATCCTATCGCTTCCGGGCCCACCGTACATCCTGTCATTTCCTGACATCCCGTACATCCTGTCATTCCCCTCATTTCCTATAATCTCGTCATCTCCTGCACCTCCAATCAGACAGTCGTCTCCCTGGTTTCCGATGAGCTGATCGTTGCCGCCAAAGCCGCGTATTAGGTCAGAAGCTGCGGTGCCTATCAGAATATCATCTCCTTCAGTGCCAAGGATCATGTTCTCAAAAGTCTCTAACGGCTCGCCACAGAACGTGGCAGTCTCCACTTGCGCAAAAACAGCCGATATACTCGACACTGTTACCATGGAAAGAACGGCAGCAAACAAAAAGTACGGCGCCAGCCTTACTTTCATAGACTTTGGCCAAGGACTAACGATATATAACAAGTAAGCAGAAAAACCATATAACATTCATCTATGCGGGCAAG
>CAZPIL010000086.1:2455-6534 GCA_964586705.1 uncultured Nitrososphaera sp.
ACGATATATAACAAGTAAGCAGAAAAACCATATAACATTCATCTATGCGGGCAAGTCAGCTTGCCTGCTTCTCTCAGGAAGAGGGATACCGTGCGTCTGGATGCATGTATGCATGCGGAGAATTGTCAACCTGCTATGCCTTCCCCACTGTTTCAATGTCAGTACAACATATGTAGCGTTGAATTGCCAAGTATTCCTGCTGCTCTAATATGAGAAGTGTGGAGTTGATGCATGAAACTAGAGCCGAAATGCCAATTAATTAGGCACGTCTATGTCTTACAAGTTCCGAACGAATTTGCCGCAGCAGAGATTGAAGGGATATTATGATGCAGCGAGGATACATCGTCCTGATTTCAGGCGGAGGTCTATTTGCAATTGGAATAGCATTGTCTGCTACATGGGGCATGCAGTTTGCAGAAGTTTTTCTGCAAGACAATACTCTTGTGAGTGAGGTTTCTGTCAGCCCTGGTCAGTCAATCAATGCAACAAGACAGGTAACAGACACTTCAAGGCCGCTATCCATTGCAATCCATATTCAGGGAATAACTGAAGGAAATGAAGCGCTTCTGCGCGAAGATGTTAGACTTGTACAAGCTGTCAGGGATCCGTCGGGAGACATTGTAAACAGAAACGAGTTTTCGGGAAACCTCTTTACCTCATTCAAACCTGAACAGGCAGGGAACCATGTTCTCACGATCAGCAATGTTGGGACAAGATCAGTTACAATCGACAGTACATTTGGCTACATACCTTTCATTGATGGGCAGCAAGTACACTTTGACCAGCTATCGGCAGTTATTGCTGGCGCAATTCTGATTATGATAGGCTTTTTAGCAATCATAGCAGGAGTAGTAATAGTAATAGTTGACAGCAGAAAGAAAGGTAGTTCGACAACAACAACTAGCGAAGACGGCATCACTTACCGAAAGGATTAGAGAGACTTACGGTTTCATCCCTAAACCTTACAACCGCCTCAGTCGCGTAGAAAAAAGAAGAGCAAAAGCCATCACACTCACAGCTACCTCATAAAGTCACATTATGACCAGAAGAAACGACAGAATCTGTCAGTCAGTCAGTCTGCCGTTCAAATCCTGGTACCTCATTTGCATTCACTTTTCTCTTTTCAAGATATCACCTGAAAGAGGTGGTCTCGTTACCTCGAATCATTAGGGCACTATCTGTGTCTTGCCAAAGTAAGCCTTTACGTGGGGCCGGTACATGTAATAGATTATCACACCGGCAATCGCGACATTTACAATGCTTCCTACATTGCCACCAATAAGTGAGATAACTCCCACTATCAAACTGATTATGGACAGAATTATCGTTACGATCCAGGCCCAGCCTCTTCCTTTCAAGAGTCCCCATGCTACTACAAAGGATACTATTCCAAGTGCTATCAAAATTGCACCAACGGCTACCCCTGCCCCTCCAGCCAGACCTACCAGCGCCATCTGGCCAGCGGCGTTAGGATCTATGGTCGAGATAGCCGGAATGAACGAGCTGGCTGCTGCCAGACCTATTCCTGCGAACAACATAACAATGCCGCTTATGATGTTCAGGATTGCGATTATCGTTACACCGAGAGGCCTAGTGCCGCTTGAAGTTTGCACATATTTATCAGCACATGCAAAATATTAAAGAGATTCCTGCACTTACTCATGAAAAATACTTCTAGTTAACCGTCCAGCCAAACTAGAGTAGAGCGCGGCCATTCGTTTCTGCAAGCAAGATCGTGCTCGGACAACTGTAAAGTCTTGTGTCCACTGTTTTCTTTTTCTATTGGAAGCAATCTGAGCCCTTTGAAAGTCTCACACCCGTCCGTGACTATGCTAGCAACTGCCATTGGCAGGATTGGTTCACGGAACAATGGATGACGACGCGGCACTTTCTCTGTCCTGTTGCTTCCAGCCCCGAGCAAAATCCGCCTCATCGTTATACCGCCTGTCAGGGATTTTTCTCATGGCATCTACGATATCCGGCGGCAGAGATTTCCTGTCCTTGTTTTCCTCGACATATTTTACCAACTCTGACTTTGTCTTTGGGAGATTTATCTTTCCATCAAAAACTTTCTGAATCACTTCGCTAGCGGTCACGGTTCTCTTCTGCTCATGTTCAGCGTCGACGTGATCCTTGAGATTTTTCTGGTCATCAAAAGTTTTCCCGCAAACTTTGCAGATGAACCTTGTTGAGGCAGTTTCCTCCGGTGCTGAAATATTTTCTGGGGTGGTATATTCACCACGGCGCGCCCTGCTCTCCGGGTCAGCCATGAAAAGTACCGGGCATCAAGAAATTATTGAGTTGTCATCACCATCACATCACCATCACGATCGTCGTCGTTGCCATATTTGGCCGAAAAGAGGCTGTAAGCACGAACAATGATACTTATATAACATTGTTCTTATCCTCTGCAGTTGACACATCCCGCGATGTCTAGATCATGGCCAAGTAGAATTTTGTCTCTTTCTCTCATGGCGCTTCTCCTCGGCGCCCTGTCTACAATGCCTTTTTTGCCCTCCAATATGGCCTCTGCGCAGGCAGGCAACTTTGACTTTGGCGACGCGCCTGACGGAGGGTCCACCGGCTATCCCGGTCCTTTTGCGCAGACCGGTTCTTTTCCAACCCTTCTAGGATCTGACGGAGCGCGCGTGCAGAGAACAAGCGACGTGACACTTGGTCCTACAGCCACGACTGAGGCCAACGCGCTTGTGACCAATGTGGACAGCGACGATGGCGTAACAGGGCTCACAATTCTCACTGTATCTATTCCGCCACCTGCAAGGCTCTCTGTGACTGTCAACCCTCAGCCCGGAGGCTCTGGTGGAACATTTCACATCAACGTGCTAATTGACCTGAACCTTGACGGACAGTGGGCAGGCTCCACAACCAATGGCCAGCCGGAATGGGTAGTGCGCAATTATCCTGTGGATGTGGCACCTGGAAGCACTGATCCTGTTACCGTCGACTTGCCGACATTTGCATTTGCAGATGGTAACGCCCTTCCAAATGGCGCGTGGATGCGTATAGCCTTGACGAAGGAAGCAATATCTTCATCTGACTGGACCGGTACAGGCCAGTTCAGCTCGGGTGAAATCGAGGATCATATTATCTCTCTTCCTGTAATAAACGGAAAAACCCCTGCCATTCCTGTATTGCTTGACTGCGCCCCAAATCCTGTAATATTCCCGCAAGGAGCCCAGCTCGCATTCTTTAACTGCTCAGTTGCCAGCGGCACTCCTGGCTTTGCGACCATTACCTTTGCCTGCAATGGAGGCATCAACATCTTTGCATTCCCCGGACCGATGCCCTTTCCTGTTGGCCCCGGAGGTCCTGTAAACGTTGGCTTTTTGGCCATAAAGGCGCCAAACCCTCCACCTAAAGTAACGTGCACTGTTACAGCGTCTTCCGTTGACCCTCCATCGTTTGTCACTTCAGGCGGCGTCACGGTTGGTTATGCAGACAGCACCAGAGAGCAGGTCTTTGATGCATCAGAAGATGATCAAGTAGAGAGCACATACGTCGCGCTATCTGAAACTTCCATAACCGTCGGCGAAGTGCCTGATGGCACTGCCACAATCGACGCCCCTGCATCAATACAGAACAGCGTAGCCAACACCAGAGCTTCGCCTATCAATGCCACCCATATCGTGCAGGTGACCGATCAGGACGGATTCACAGACTTTATCTCGATGCAGGACGTTACTCTCTTTGCAGGCGAGCCGGTGGATGTATCTGTGAACTGGTCGCCTTCCAAGGCCGGCGAACACACCATAAAGACCCTTTTGTGGGAAACGTCAACCCTAGCGCCAACTGCGCTTTCGACAGGAATGGTGAGAAATGTCACTGTGGCCGAGATGCCTGTGGAAGAGAATACGGGCGAGTCGACTGCTGACGACAACGACAACGACAACAGCGGCAGCATCCCGACAATTCGGTTCACCCATAAGGTTGATCTGTCCAGCTGCGACCAGTTTGTTGGAGGCATATTTCTCTTCGCCGAAGGCGGAGAGTGGATCGTCGAAGAGCAACCGGAATGGCTAAGCGTTAACCTGCAAGCTGACAGGGCGGACCTGTTTTTC
>CAZPIL010000087.1:0-6498 GCA_964586705.1 uncultured Nitrososphaera sp.
GCCTTATGATGGGGCATGAACCCTACTGTTCGTTAGGATGGAGGATAGCTGAGAGTCTAAAGCCACAGATCCTGCTGCATAAGCTTATGACTGAGAAAGAATACGAACGATTGTATACAGAGCTGAAGAGACTGGCAGGAAAGAAAGATCATTTTGTTACCTATGCGCGCTTTTTCAGTGTCATCGGGTACAAGTAGTATTATTGTAAAGCAGAAAACTTATCCATAACCCTTCCTTAATTCGGTAAGTCATGTATAGAAAGGTGTGGATCAGATGATTTTTTACCAGACAGTACACGGCAAGATTAATGTTATCGAATTTAATTCACAGAAACCAAGCAATTACACTATACTATGCATTCACGGATCTCCTTCTGACGCTAGAGTATTTTCCTACGTAGGAAAGGTACTTTCACGGTCAGGTTATAACGTGGCAAGCATGGATTTACCCGGGCATGGAGGATCAGAGGGACAAAAAGGCGACATAGACTTTCAAAAATGCTTACAGGCCATTGATCAAATTGTTGTAGAATTAAAAAAGAAATCTAAGGTCATAATAATGTCTCATAGCATGGGATCTACGTTTGCAATTTGGTATGCTCATACGCATAAAAACAGACTTGATGGTCTCATATTACTGTGTCCCTATATAAGAATAAAAGGCATCAAAAGATCTGATGTAGAACCCAGCATGCTAGCTTTCTTACGCCTTCTTTTCGGACGCATTTTCGTTCCGCGAAGAACCATCAACATAACCAAGCTGTTGCCCACTTATGCCAATGTAAGCGGCGAAGAGTTTACGGAAATTTCTAAGGATCCGGCAATCAACTTACAATACTCTTTTCGATACTATGTAGATATAATGGCTGGTCGAAACAGCAAAGTTTCTGAACTTGCAGATATCTCTAATCCTGTCATACTACTTCACGGCAGACATGATAGGAATGTTTACCCGAAAGTTTCTGAAGAATATATGAAGCTCCTTCGTGTACCAAGAAAGGATCTCAGGATCTTTGACTGCAACCATTGGTTCTTTGATGCAATAGCTTTCAGCCAGAATTCCCAAAAGTATTCAGAAGAATCCAGGAATGGGTTTATTTCTACAATAATTGACTGGATAGAGTCCCTCGAGCCTAAGTCTGAAATAAACTCCTAGCGGACAGAAAAGTGAAAACAATTTTCTCATTTTAGCAAATTAATTAAAATTTAAATAATACACGGATTATTTATGCTTGAAGATGTCTGAGCACGCAACTATCGAGCACGTTTTCTCCATCCTAGCCGACAGACATTCACTCAACATTCTGAGGATGGCATACACAGGCTTCAAGGCTTCCCACACAAGTTATGTCGGAAATCTGAGCAAGAAGCAGTTCTATGTAAGGCTGAAGCGATTGAAAGACGCGGGTTTGATAGAAAAACGCGACAACATCTACATCACAACCACCTTTGGGTCTCTTGTCTATAACAGCCATGTCAAGACCCTAGAAGAGATGCTAGCTAACTACTGGAGTCTGAAAGCAGTGGACGTATTGAAAACTAGGGAAGACTTTCCCCTTCACCAGAAAGAATCGGTAATTAATGAAATAATTCAGAGTAGCAACCTCAGAGGTATCCTCAATTCTACTCACCTTTCTGGCTTTTCGGTAGTAAAGAACTACAACCAGCTTGTTGCAGAGGTGATCAAGCTTCTAGGTCTTGCCCAAAAGGAAGTCTATCTAGCAACTAGATACCATGATCCTAACTTTTCAAAAATTATATTCAAAAAGATCTCTGAAGGTCTGAAAGTACATATGCTTGATAGTCTTCCGGAGCAGATTTCAGTAGAGAACAGGCTCAATGCAGTACTTAGAACGCCCCCAAATAGAGAGGCTTATGAAATAGTCAGCACACTAATTAGCTCACCTTGGTTTGATTTGAAGAGGAAAGAAATACCTGCAAGTTTTATGGTTGTCGACGGCAGGATGGTTTGCTATGAGACTACGAATTTCTCGAACCCCGAAGAATTCACATTAGCCATTTCTCATTATGATGACCCATATCTAGCGCAAAGACTCGTCCAATATTACAGAATATTAGAAAAGGATGCCACTGTTCCAAGGCTCCTTGCAGATGTACGTGAAAAATAGATCAGAATATCACGGAATCATAGTCACCACTATTAGTTAGCATAACTCTTGAAGGAGTAGAAATGAGAACTTCAGTTATATTAAGTAGGGAATTCCCAAGAACTTCCTTTTAGTTTCTCCATAAATAGACACTTTTTCTAGAAAAAATACAATACCTTTCCTACCTCAGCCACCAATATGCAGGCCATCAATAGTGCCAGAATAACAAAAAACACTAGTGCATCCTTTGCATATTCGCAGCTCACCCTGCTCCGGTCACGCATAAAGTGGGGTATTGTATATTGCCTTGCTACAGTTGCAGGGATATTCATAGTTCCCGGTTTCACAGGAGCAATTGGATCTGAAACAGAGGTGATCGCAATGGTACAGAGGATTGTCCCTCTGCCCATTATTTCGTTGCTGATAACCACAGGCATGTTCCTCCTAAATGACATTCTAGATATCGATCTCGACAGGGCTAATGGCAAAAAGAGACCCTTGCCATCAGGTCAGGTGACAACTACTCAAGGGTGGATCTTTATAATTTGGACCAACGCTGTGGCCATCCTGTTGGCCATAGTCACGGCCAACACCATGAGCATGATCTTGGTTGTACCCATGCTTACAATAGGAATCATGTATTCTGCGCCCAAGATAGCACTTGATGACAGGTTTATTATAAAAACGACAGTTATTGCGCTGTATTACGTATTGTGTGCAGCACTTGGATTCACGTCGCTATATGGTATGGAGGGGAGTACTATCAGCCCGCTGATAATTGTTCATGCGATTATAGTGCTTGGCAGTATGAGATTCATCTCATCCGTACTGAACGACACGGGTGACGTAGACGGCGACAAGGCATCAGGTAGACGCACGATCCCTATAGTCGTGGGCAAAGAGAATACAGTAAAAATTATGATAGGGATAGCAGGGGTTGTGATTGCAGTGTCGGCCATGTTCTATATTATTGGAGGCATAAGCGTAACTTTGGCGGCACCAATAGGCATAATATCCGCGTTTTTAATCGGGCGATTAGCAAGCATTCTAAAGGGGATAAACAACAGAGACTATATACGTGAACAGCACAGGAAGCTCCTCCCATTTGACTTGCTGTTCCTGACCAGCCTTGCTGTGGGGGTTCTATTGATTTAGATGTACAAACTACGGTTACGGGACTAAAGTATCCAAAACTGGAAACTATACAGTAGAACATCCAGACGGCAGACAATCAATCTATAATAAGCTCACTCACACAAATGGACTCATAAAATGGCCAAGTCTCAGACAACCGCCACAGTGCTACGAACTATTTCAGATGACAAGTCAATGGACCTTTTCAAGACCATCGCCCACAGCAGCATTGATAGCGAGAGCTTGAAGAGCAAGACCAAGCTTACTCGCAAGCAATACTATTCAAGACTTTCAAGGATGACAAAGGCAGGCATAGTAAGGAAAAAGAGCGGCAAATACACTCTCACAGCGTTTGGCAAAGTAGTTTACGACTCACAGGTAACTGTCGAGAATGCGCTAACTAACTTTTGGAAGCTCAAGGCCATCGATTCACTCGAAATGTCTAATGAACTTCCAAAAGAGGAACAGCAGAAGCTTATCGACACCCTGCTGGATAACCAAGAGCTAAAAGGCATCTTGGTAAAGGGCCCTTAGCTTCCTTTGCCAGGCTAATTTTTCAGGCATGCCTAGGCGTCTTCATCACACTTTTCTTGAAATTTTTGTGGATTAATGATCCATACTGCAGCGCCTTTTTAGGCTTCATTGCAGACTCTTCAGGAACACCTATTGAAAGGGCGGTCTGCCTCAGGATATGCTTTCTAATCATGTCACCGCTGCCTTTTACCTTCTGGTCAAGCGGTATGGTTTTTGCAAATCCTATGAATGTATGTGACAAGAACGGTTGTCGGACCTGTACGCAGTATTCTTGCGCTATCAGCGAAATTTCTTTGACAAGTGCAAGCTCGTTTGATATCTTGTCTTCCATTAACTTCATGACAGCATCATCGCCCTTGTCATAGGCTGCCCTATAGCCATTGTAACCACAGAATAGCTCGTCGCACCCATTTGCACTCAGAACTGTTTTAATGTCAGCGCTTTGCGCCGCGCGCGCGATATTAAGGTATGCGACACAGTTTTCGATATGAGAGGTGTTGTTGCATCCTGTGGTCTTGCATACGCGTTTTAGATCTTGCTCAAATCCATCATAGTCTAGCTCCACTATTAGGTGTTGAAGACCCAGTAGAGCAGCGGTTTTCTTGGAAAAGATAATGTCATGCGACCCAGCAAAGCCTACCGTTACAAGCTTGACTTGTTTTCCCAGATCCACACAGATCCGTGCAAGGATCGAGCTGTCAACCCCGCCAGAGAAGGCGACTGCCACACTTCTTTCAGGCACAACTTCCCTGACGGCACTGTAGAGCGCGTCGCGCAGTTCTTCAAGCACATCTTTTCGAGGCGCTCTCTGCAATAAATAGCAAGTTACGCGCCGAGTTCCTTGCGCAGCTTTTCAACAAGTAGCGACGCACTATCTTCGCCAAATGTCATCTCAAATACCTGTTGCACATGCTCGAGTGTATAATACTCATCTTGGCTAAACGTGATGCCCTGTCTTTCCAGATCATAGACGAGCAAATCAACTATGGATCTGCCCAGGATTTTGCTGAGGCCCTCAAAGGCCTGCCTAAGCCTCTGGCCAGAAACACGACCAGCATTCTTTTGATCATATGGCAAAACGATGGAGCTGGTTGCTAAAAGTTACTAAAAAAAGTTACGTTTTTACCCTTTTGCTCTCAAAAAGTAGCGGAACCACCATTTATATGGTCAGAGATACCAGTTGTTACCGATAATCAACGAATGCCCACAGAACGTGTGGTTTTGGACAGTGATTTACGATACCTTGACGGGAAAGGCAACCTGCTAAAGAGTAGGGCCGAGCTCTCGGTTGCAAGGATGCTTGCCTTTCTAGGGGATGATTACAGATGTAATGCAAGTGTGACACTGCCAGGCGGCGAGCGCATACCTGTAGACTTTGCCATAGGCAACAGGTACATAGAGGTTATCGACTCTGAGATTGACGAATCCAAATTCAGGCGCATAAAGGAAGCATTGCCGTCTCTTGACATAATCGCAATTGGACATTCAAGATTTGCAAGCAAGGTGGAGGAGATGGATTCGCTGTTCATGTACGATGAGCCGGATAAGGTACAGACGGGCTCGATATTCATAGAGGACCCATCACTTGCATTTGATTACGCGCACGTTCTACCGCTTGTGGAAAAGTGTTCTGTCCTTCATGGGCATACGTCAACCGTAATGGTTGAGATAATAGGCACTATGAAGAACAACCTCGTTATAGACTTTGGCGATGCCAAGCGCATAATCAAAGATGCCCTAAATGCGATCGACCACAAATTCTTCATCAACAAGAAATATCTTCAAAAAGAAGATGATCTGCATTATTATGTGGCATTTGAGGGTCCACGCGGATACTTTAACCTGCAGCTACCCAAGACAACTACCTATATGATGCCCGGCGAGGCAACCGTAGAGAATCTGTCAACCGAAATAATCAGGCTGCTTGCGCCGCGTATGCCTATGAACGTAGAGGCAATAGGCGTCTACATATACGAGGGTGTAAACAAAGGCGCGCACATTATTGCAGGCATAAAGAAGGAAGAGAAAAGCGACTAGATGGATAAGGCCCTAGTTATGCTGTCAGGCGGCCTGGATTCGGCCACCTGTCTTTACTGGGCCAAGGAACGGTTTGATGTCTCCGCTATAACTTTCAACTATTTTGGCAGGTTGAGAAATGAAAGGCGCGCCACTACAAGGCTTGCAGAGGCTGCAAAGGTCAGGATCATCGAGATAGACCTACCTTTTGTCAGAGAGGCGGCAGACGTCGCTGACGGATTTGCAGGAGCGGATCTGAAATGGGCAGCATATGTTCCGGCAAGAAATATGATGTTCTACGCCATTGCCGCGCATCATGCAGAGTACCTTGGCTCAAAATGGATAGTAGGAGGGCACAATGCACATGATGCTTCATTTTTCAAGGACGCTTCAAAGCAGTATATTGAAAAGCTAAACGAGCTTTTTTACGAGGCCTGTCTTTCCTGCAATGGACAGCCTTACCAGATAATCTTGCCACTTGCAGACATGGATAAGGCAGGTATCATAAGGCTTGCTCAAAAGCTAGACGTTCCGATCAAGCTCACATGGAGTTGCCATGCAGAATGCAATCAACCCTGTGGCAACTGCTATTCTTGCAGACAGAGGCTTGATGCGTTTGCGGCAATTGGTATTTCGGATCCAGTGTTTGATAGTGACATCTCCCACGACTGAAGTCGTGGACTTCCAAGACTTTTCCTTCCTGTTAG
>CAZPIL010000088.1:0-6497 GCA_964586705.1 uncultured Nitrososphaera sp.
TTCATTTAGTTTGTCAAACTTCCTCCCAGAGCAACAAGAAGAGACGCTGCAATTATGGCTGCGGCAATCAACAGGAACTTTGTATTATTGCTAAGCATGAGGACTATCAGAACCTTGTGTTCACAACAACATATGCCTATCGCCCATGAAAATGGCATTCAACTCTGCTGTCCAGCCAACTGTTCTGACTCTTTTTCTGAAGTCCTTTCGGTATCCTTTTCCGCAGGGTTCTTTGCCTCATCTGACAGAGGGTGGATAATGCTATTCATGGCCTCTTTGCAAAACTGCCTTAATTCGCCGGGCGGTAAAACTGACAGGACTTCTTCCAGATAACTTATTGCGGGAGTACCATTCTTACTTAACCCTTGAATAGCATTTTTCTGAATTATTATGTCCTTGCCCCACTTTGCTTCTTCTTTCAGATCCCACAGCCTGTTTTTTGCCCTTTCTTCTTCTATATCTTCGGCGGGCGACCCTGTTGTTCCAACGCGTTCAGGGCTGCCATAGTACTTTATCTCGGATCCGTTAGACATTACATTATAATGCGACACTTCTCTAATAAACACCGGCGGGAAAACGCTTGGGGCTTTAACCTTCCTTAGGATGAAATGAGCGAGCACTGGCTAAACCTAGTCGATAATTTTGTCCATCTTTCTTTTGTGTATCTATCTTTGCCGCTCTTTGCTCACGTTGTATATAGAAATCAACTGTTATAGATAATAATAACCAATGAAAAGTTATAACAATAGCCAAATTTAGAAACGTCTTGGTTGCAGTTGACGGCTCTGAACCCGCGATGAGAGCAGTTGATGCCGCTGTATCTCTGACAGCAAGATATAATTCTGCTGTATTAACAGCCCTTTATGTCATTTACATACCGTTTGGCGAAAGGCTCTATCCGCGCTCGGCATGGTACAACGAGTTCTTGGAAGACATTAACAAAGCGAGCCGCGAATGGCTTGCAGAAATTCAAAGGAGGGGAAAGGAAAGTGGAGTAGAGATTAAAGTAAAAATTATAGAGACTGCTAAACCTATTGCTGTAGAAATAGCCAAGTACGCTGGCGAGGATAAAACTGAACTTATCGTTGTTGGTTCCAGAGGCAAATCGGAGCTAGAAAAACTATTCCTGGGCAGTGTTGCAACGGGCGTGTTGGCCTATGCCCGTTGCCCTGTGTTAGTCGTAAGATGAATTGCGAAAAGCAAGGTCAGATTTAGTTAGGCTATTGAAGAAGATCAGCCTAGCAGTTCATTGAAAGGACGTGTTCAAGTTAAAGTATATTGATGGCGATGATGATCATGTGATGCTAGGTGATGAGCAATGAAACAAAAGGAAACTGTGCTTAACCTACATAATTCAGGTATTTTGCCAGAAGTAATTGCAATGCAGCTTGACATTAGTATGGAAGAGGTTATCAGCATTATCAACGAGAGGAGCGCAAGAGATCTAGAGAAAAAGACATCAGTTGAGCAGGCCTCAGAGGTATCTTCCCTCGGTATGTTTTATCTCGATGCAGTAGTTAACATTGACAGCATAATCAGATCTGCACAGCTAGAGATGTGGAAGTCATTAAAGGGTGAAATGGAATTTAACATGTCCTCAGATGACGTACAAAATGCTCTTGCAAAACTAGAAGGATCAAGAGCTACTCTCGTAATATTATACATCGATATAGTCGGGTCGACAAAGCTTTCAATGACGTTGCCGGTGGACAAGTTGGCCGCAATAGTTCGCGCATTTACCCACGAGATGTCTATTGTTGTGTCTGCATATGGAGGTTATGTACTAAAGTACTTGGGAGATGCAATACTTGCGTTTTTTGTTGCACCGGAGAACTCTAACCTGTATGTGGCCTGCTCTAATGCAGTGAACTGCGCAAGGTCTATGATTAGAGCGATAAAAGAAGGCTTCAACCCTCTCCTGAACCAAGAAGGCTATCCAGAGCTGAGTGTGCATGTGGGTATCGATGTAGGAGAAGTAATAGTAGTACAATATGGATGGAATGTTCAGTCTTCTGGACTGAATAATACTGATTCAGGAACTATGAAAAATCCGCATTACGATATTCTCGGATATACAATCAGCATGGCAGCTAAAATTACAGGCATTGCCGAACCGGATCAGATTGTAATTGGTCAATACGTGTATGATGCACTTGATAAAGAAAAGAGGGACGCTTTCAAACAGCTATTGACCCCAGAAGCGTGGAGTTATGTGAGCAGCAAGACAGGAAAGCTGTATGGCCTGTACGGAACACCATCAAACTAGCCAATTTCAATATTAATCGCCTTCACCCTCTTTGGTTTTACAGTCCATTGATCTTGTTCGTTAGTTTGGTTTGTCTCGGGCTTGGCGAATTAACCTTATTACTACTACTACCACTCACTCCTCCTCTCCACTATCACGTTCTTCTTGCCACTTTTTCCTAAAATCTGGATCCTGGTAAGGATCGGGTGTTTGCGGAATCCATGGACCATTCGACCACGTAACGAATTTTGTAGTTGCTGCTCCATTCGTCAGAATCGGCAGGTTGTCGTAGGAAAATGCCATTGGCAATATTATCATTCATCTCTTAAGAATGATTGCGTAGTCGCATTCCCGTCTACCTCAAGGTTTTCTAGCTTTTAGATAGCAGTGTCAAGCCCTCCAAGTGAGAGCAGACTGCTGCTAGAATGGAAAAAGTTTGGCTAACCGGCAATAGCAATAGCAATAACAAAGGCGACGATAGCTTGACAAAAAAGCTACTGCATTGCAGCCACTTATATACGGGCCTTACTTAGAATATCATGTAGATATTTTGGTACAGAACAGTTTTCCTATGAAAGAATGGCATGTTGAACATATGGAGAAGGCAATTGTAAAGTACGTAAAGGGATTGTCAGATAACGCGTCTGCATGGGAGAAAAGGAATCACAAGAAATATGGTAGCCTAACCAATGTCTGCAGGCAGATAGAATATGATATCCGGCATGGCGTTGCACTTGAGCAGGTCACATCCACGCTCCGCAAGGTCCGCAACCACTCGTCTTTTTCATTGCTCAGGGAAAACACTGGTGCAATGGAAAGGCTAGAGGAGATAGAGGATCACTTTCTAAAACCCAAAATAACATCCCTTAGCAGATTCTGACCGTACAGATTTTTTGGCGAGAAACCCCCGTCCTTCAGAGGGCTGAGAAAGTACTAGTTACTACAGTCGCAGCAGCGACAAGGATTGAGGTCTCGTCTCTCTTTCACTCACCCAGCAATCAAGGAAGAGAGGAAGAGAAAATAGAAAATATCCATTACTGCCTCCTATCCAAAGGCAGGCTAGAGCGAATGCAGCAGCGTCTGCATTTACCGGTAATGAGATATCGCTGACTTTACTTCAGGTTTTCTCTCTTTCTGGGTTCGTACTGTTCTGACAGCCTCCTCAAAGTGGCGCATCATTACTTGTGCTTCTGACGCATGCTTTGTAGCTTCTTCCGGTGTCGGGTACTTTGCCAGATATTCGTGAAGTACGATGGATACTGCAGTGTTTACCACCGCGCTTGTATCGGCACCGCTGAACCCGCCCGTCATCACATCTTCGGCTATCCTTTCAAGGTTTACATCAGAACCGAGACGCTTTCCTGCCGCGTCTATGCTCAAGATCTTTGCCCTCGTTGCCTTGTCAGGGTTTGGTACGAATATGATTTTGTCAAATCTGCCCGGCCTTATTAGCGCAGGGTCAATCAAATCCTGTCTGTTGGTGGCAGCAATCACAACAACTCCATGCATTTCGCTCACGCCATCCAATTCGGTCAGGAGTTGTGACACAACCCTTCCAGCATCGGTAAATCCTTCGCCTTGAGCTCCTCCTCTCACCGCGGCGATAGAATCTATTTCGTCAAAAAAGATCACACATGGCGAAGCTTGTCTGGCTCTTCGGAATACTTCCCGGATGCCTTTTTCAGATTCTCCAACCCATTTTGTTATCAATTCAGGACCCCTTACGCTGATAAAGTTCGCCTCCGATCCTGTGGCCACCGCCTTTGCAAGCATGGTCTTGCCGGTACCTGAAGGTCCATAGAGAATTATACCCTTTGGAGCCTCGTGACCAAGCTTTGCATACATGTCAGGATATTTCAGAGGCCATTCTATTGCTTCCTGCAATTCTCGCTTTACTTCCTCAAGCCCTCCAATATCCTGCCAATCGACATCGGGAGATTCCAAGTAGAACTCCCTCATGGCAGAGGGCATGACATCTCTAATTGCTTGTTCAAAGTCTGTCCTTGTTATTACCAGCCTGTCAAGGTTGGCAGGGGATACTTTTTCTTCATTCAAGTCAAGATCAGGCAGTAGCCGGCGCAGGCATTTCATGGCCGCCTCCTTGCAAAGGTATTCAAGGTCTGCTCCAACAAACCCATGAGTCACCATGGCTATTCGGTTCAGATCCACACCAGCATCAAGCGGCATGCTGTGCGCATGTATCTGAAGTATTTCCAGCCTGCCGCGCTTGTCCGGCACCTTGATCTCTATTTCCTTGTCGAACCTTCCGGGGCGCCTCAGAGCAGGATCCAGAGCATTTTGTCTGTTAGTTGCAGCAATTACAATCACCTTGCCTCTTGCTTCAAGACCATCCATCATAGAGAGCATCTGAGAGACAACTCTTCTCTCAACCTCGCCCATGACTTCCTCTCTTTTCGGAGCGATTGAATCAATCTCGTCAATGAAAATTATGGATGGAGCGTTCTGCCTCGCCTCTTTGAACATTTCCCTCAGGCGCGCTTCAGACTCGCCGTAAAACTTGCTCATGATCTCCGGACCGGAGATGCTAAGGAAATTAGCATTGGTTTCATTGGCCACCGCCTTGGCAAGCAGGGTCTTTCCCGTTCCAGGCGGACCATACAGCAGCACGCCTTTTGGAGCCTCTATTCCTAGCTTTTCAAATATCTCTGGATGTCGGATAGGAAGCTCTATCATTTCGCGTATTTTTTGTGTCTCTCCTTTAAGGCCGCCAATGTCCTCGTACGTGACCTGCGGGATGCCCTTCAGTGCAACGTCTGACTTTGTGATGGCAAATACAGTCTTGTCAGAAGCCACAATGACCGGAATTGAGGCAGGAGTTACGCCTATTGCCTGAAAAGTAAGTCTGCCACCAAAGTAAGGTACCATGACCTTGTCACCTTTGATAAGAGGAATGCCGTCCAGTGCGTCGGCAAGGTATCTTTCGTCTATTGGAGGCACGGTTTCAAGGGGTGCTAGCATCACCTTCTCTGCAGGCACCACCTTTACCTTTGTTATATTGACTGCGTCGCCAATAGAGACTCCGGTGTTGCTTCTTCCAAGCCCATCTATCCTGATCACTCCTTTGCCCTCGTCACTCGGGTAGAGGGGCAAGCATTTAGCAACTGTCCGCTGCTTGCCGCTCTCGATCTGTATGATGTCGCCGGTGGCTGCATTGATAGAATCCAGAGCATCATAGTCTATACGAGCAACGCCGCGGCCCACGTCTCGCGTATAAGCTTCAAGTATCCTTAATGAAAGAGAATTATTGTTGTTGTTATTAGTATTACTATTATCACTCACAAGAATTACCACTATCATTAAAACTAACCAACCCTTAAACCCTCTTGTTTTAATGGAAGTGCTGCCAATTGGCGGCATCACTACCTTCGTGATTGTCTATGTCAATCCATGACAAGTCTGAAGAACTTGATATGACTGTTGTAAATAGTAGACTATTCAGTTAAGAATTGGAAATCTCTTTGAATGACGGCGATGCTCTCACAAACTTTGCAATTTTGTGTTTTAGAAAGACGTTATGCTCCTTACCGCAGTCGTTGCATCGCAGGCGGACCCGGCCAGAAATGCTCCTATATTTTGGTCTAACCGTATCGTCTTCTGCTATGCACTCCATCACGTTGCCGCAATCGCAGGAGAATAACTGTTTGACCAACAAGTTCGTTTGGCATTCCGTGCTCTTAAGGGTTGGTAGAGTTGAGCAGAGCGTGTGTCATCTTGCCGGGATGAATTATCGTCATCATCTCTCCGCCGCCACTGAGTTCACATGTACTTTTGATCTTGTTTAATAGTCCCCAACAGATAAGCAATGTCATGCCCGGAGCCTATGTGATTGTCAAAACGCTCCCTGATGCGGACATATCTGATACAATAGCAGGAATACCTCATGTTGTCTCTGTCGAAAGCACGTACGGTGATTTTGATATAATAGTCAAGATTGAAGTACCACGGGAGGGCAGCTTGGACAGAGTTATCTCCGAAATAAGAAAGGTACAGGGTATCCGCTCCACGCACACGGCCATGCTTATAGAAGGCAGGCGCAGAAGCGGCACCGGAACAGATCATTTGGGCGAACCCTCAGATTAACGAACCGGCTTTTATTATTGGAGTTAAGACAGTCCCCCTGTGAGTGGCAATTTCCATCTTTCCCGCCAAATATTCGCTGAGAGTATTGGAATGTGTACATCACTTGGGATCATCGACCATTCTGTCAAAAAAAGCAAAACCAAGCAATATT
>CAZPIL010000089.1:0-6493 GCA_964586705.1 uncultured Nitrososphaera sp.
TGCTTGTGAAACGACAGCGCGGTTGCAGTCTGCTTCAAAGCCACAAGAAATGCAGCCCGCATTCTTGCCGCATATGAAGCACTTTAGTTCTATTCCTGTGATCTCTTCTGGCCCAGAGGACTCGCACTTTATGTGCTTTATAGCCTTTGCAGTCCTTGACCAGAGGGCATACTCTCCCTGAGGGATCTCTTTTCCGCAGACAGAACATTTACCCTTGTATTTTACAAGTAGTCTTATCCAGCGTTCGCTCACTTTCTGGCCCCCTTTGCGCGCTCTATCTCCTTGATAAGAGATTCCCCCATGGACTTGTCATTAAAATTGGTCAACGCAAACTCCACCGGGTTTACCTTCGCGTTTATTATCTCTCTGACAAGGTATGGCAGGACAAGCCAGCTACATGTCCTCTTCGAGACATGCATCGCAGGTCCTATGAAGGAGGACAGCTTCCGGACTGTCTGGGATCTGGCAAAAATCGGGCCCATGACCGGCCATGGCATTGAATATTGGCTGTATCTAACTTCTTTGCCGCGTGATTTTTCGTACATGCCGTGGGCGAGTATCGGGATAACGTAACGCAAAAGGCTCCACTGTCTGCGTCTGCCTACCCTACCCACGATCACGTCTGCTTGAGAAAGTACATCGAGCATATCTGCAAGGTTATCGCCTGCATGTGATGATACTATAGTCGAAAATAGGGCGCCTATCATGTCCTTCCGGCGGGATTCCGCATCCATGCCCTGATACCGCGGATCTGGAAATGTCGCATCAGCACTTGCAAGTAATTGCGCTGCTTGCTCTCGATCCTGCGCGCTGAAGTAGCCGTTTATAGCTTCTTGAATGTCTATCTCTGTCACGTCAGAATTTGCGACAGTAGCATATCCTGCCACCCGAGATTGGGCACCATTGAGGAGCGCTCTGATATCTCCTCTGCAGTTATTAATTACCGCAACCTTCTCGCCGGGTCCAAGCTTTTTGCCTTCGCTTGCAAGCACATAGTCAAGAAACATCATGAGCAGCCTTGGTGGAACGGGGGAAAACTCTATTGTCTTACACGCCTTGGCAAGCTCTTTTATCTTCGCCGACTTTTTGTTTGCCGCCATTATTACTGGCACAGTTGGCTCCTTCATCATATCCACCAAAAGGTCTAGGCCGCCCGAGTCTTCTCTTCCCGATATCCCGTCTACTTCATCCAGAAATAACAAACTCTTGACACCAAAAATGCTTACATTTCTCATAACAGGCGCTATCCGCGCTTCGATGCCCTCTCTGTTTCTCGTGTCGCTCGCATTCATCTCTATTAGGTCAAAACCAAACTGCTCGGCAATTACATGAACAAGGGTTGTCTTGCCCACACCTGGCGGTCCTATAAGGAGGAGTGGCTTTGTTCCAGATACCCACCTTTGTAGCCATTTTAGCACTGCAAGACGCGCGTCTTCGTTTCCTACCATCTGCTCCACCCTCTTGGGCCTGTAGGCTTCTGACCACATGAGAGCAGGAGGCATCTACTTCACCGCGGCTTGTATTTTGCTCTGGAACTCTGCAAATGGTGAATTCCTTACGAGCTCATTATACCAGTGCTGGTTATAGTGACGCACTGTCAGAAACAGAAATTCCAAGAATGGCTTGAGCTCGAACTTCTCCGGAAGCATATCGAGGGCTATCTTTGCTTCATCTAGGTATAACTCGCTTTTCTGTAATGTGAGCTCAAAACCCCTTCTGACATCATCCGTATTTATTGCGAAGTAGAGCGGCCATGATGGTATCTTTACCGCGCCATTTCTGAGCGCGTCTTCTATTTCATTGCCGCACCCGACACATTCCCCTGCTTTGGCCATACCTAGATGAAAAATGTCTGCCAAAGGCCGGCGATTGAGGGCCATATTCCTCCCTGCCGTTCCCATGACTGCCCGGTATTTCTTGTAGCACTCATTCATGTTCTCGTCATTTATTGAAGCAGGATCCATCTTTAATTTAATATCGATATACTGACCCAGCCTTGCGTCTTTGAACCCACTCTCAAATGCTTTTAGTACCGAGTCACCGCCCTGAGCAATCTTCTGGCGCGCTATGGTCAATATGTAAGGACACATGAACTTGTAGTCTTCAAGGTATTCCAAGTCCTCATCACGGTCTATTATCCTGTCCATGGGCTCTGAAAGATCGATTGCTATAATGTGGCCATCAATGACTGCGTCGCGCTTTTCCTGCGAATCTGCATCACCAAAATACTGTGTTGAACTATCATAGAGCGCATTGAATACCGGAAAGGTCATCTTGACATAGTTGGAGTTCAAAATACGCATTACCCTGTCCTGCAACACGTCTGGCTTTGATAGGCGGGCCTTTATGTCGGGCAAGACTGACGGCCCTGGTATGAGCTCAACGGATCCAATCTCATCAGCGAACTTTTGGACAGTTAGCGCTGGGCTCGGATCGGATTCCATCATCTGGTGCAGCGACCCGACAAATCTCTTTGCGAATGTCCCAAATTCTTGCTCCGCCTTTTCCTTGTAGTGGTTGAACTGCTTGTAGCCCTTGCTTCTGAGCAGGCCTTGTTTAATTATCTCCTTTCCAGCCTGCGTGCCCATTAGGGCTTCCTTTGAAAAAATCGATTCGTCCTTGCCGCTCATGCAGGAAATTGCTGTCAGTTGTAGTTATTTAACTATTCAGACAGAGCGCAGGTCAGCCTTGGGGTTCTGGATCACTGCAAGAACCTGCTCGCGCAGCTCTTTTTGCTTCATCACGCCCCTGTAACCTAGCGTAAGTATAGAACTATTATTGCGCACACCGCGCATCCTCATACAGAGATGTTCGCCTTCTGCTATCACCATAGCGCCCTTGACACCCATGCGCATCAACTCGTCTGCAACCTCTTTTGTAAGGCGTTCCTGTATCTGTAGTCTACGCGAATATTTTTCTACAAGCCTTACAAGCTTTGATATCCCAAATACCTTCCCCGCCGGGACATATGCGATGTGTACCCTGCCAAAGAATGGCAACATATGGTGCTCGCACATGCTATAGAACTGGATTTCCCTTGCTATCACGACGTCTGTCTCATCGGAGAACGTGACATCAAGCTCTGCATCTGTGCGGTATCCACTGAATATTTCCTCGTACATGCTGGCCATACGCTCGGGAGTACCTATCAGACCTTCCCTGTCGGGGTTTTCACCAAGCTCTATCAATAACTGCCTTACTAGTTTGGCTATCTTTTTCTTGTTTAATCCCTTCTCTTTCATCGAGTGCTACCTTGCTCCTATCAACTTGTGAAGCTGCGGAACGACGCGAACCTGCTCATACAGGGGGTAAACTGCGTCGTAAAACGCAAAAAGCCTGTCCAACAGTGGCTCATCTGTTCCATGGCTTGGCTGTATTATAAACCCTGCTATGTTTCTCGAGCCTATCAAGGCAAAAACCCTCCTTGCAAGGTCTGCAAGCTCTGAAGGGTTGCTCGAGTTCGTGACGACGACTTTGATGTATGGTTTCTTGCCCACCTCGACCGCAATCCTGAGGCATTCAAACTCATTTTTCAAAAGCGTCGGGTAGTTAATATCGCCTGTCGCCTTTGCGTCGCTCAGCTTGAACTCCACTTTGCAGATATCGATAAATGGCAATACCTTGGCGAATTTTTTGGCGTCATAGCACGCTGATTCAAGGTACGTCTTGACCCCCTTTGACCTTGCGAACTTGGCAAGCTCAATGACTCCATCTGCCTGTGCCAGTGGTTCTCCTCCCGTGAAATTAATCTTATAGGTATTTGCCTGAAGCTCGCCTTCAATAATCTTCTTTACATCTTCAACAGAAATATCGTCGCCGCTGTCCATCGGGATGGCATAGGGTGTATCACACCAGTAGCATTTGAGCGGGCAACCTGCTAATCTCACAAACATGGTCTTTGTACCTGCAAGCATCCCTTCGCCCTCGATACTCGTAAAGACCTCGCTGAGCCTGATCCTTTCCGGAGACCTCTTATGCTGCATAACGCGTCCTGTCATCTATATGTGCATCCGTAAATGCCACTTTCCTACTTATACACGATTCGCACCGGCCGCAATGAACAAACTGGTTATTCTTTCTGACTCCATTTGAATAGCAGCTCCATGTGGAAAACAGCTTGCTGCCGAGACGCTTGTAGCCTGCCTTCAAAAGTGTATGTTTGTCAAGACCGCCTGTAGCTGGCGATATGACTTGGACTCCTTCCCTTTCGCCGGCGTCTATGCTGTCGGCGTCTGCAAGGTTCAATGCCTCTTCAATAGCCCTCGCAAACTCTGGCCGACAGTCTGAGTAGTGAGGAACATCGCCCAAGTGCGCGCCATAAGCGACCTTGGAAGCCCCGATGCTCAGAGCCCATGCGCCGGCTATGGAAATAAAGATGGCATTCCTTGCCGGCACTACGAGACTCTGCTCAAATTCTGTCGATATTTTTTTGCTCTTATCTGTGAGCGCGTTTGTGGGGCCGTACAGCGGCTTCATGAAGGATATATCCACGATCTTGTGCTCCTCTGCCTTCAAGACTCTGGCAAAGCGCTTTGCCGCGTCTATCTCACGCCTTGCACGCTGACCATATACGAAGGTTATCATGTATATGTCGTAGCTTTGAGCAAGCACCGACGCGTAGCATACGGAATCAAGGCCGCCGCTTGCGATGCACACAACGCTTGGCATAATGCACGTTGGGCAGGGGGCCTATTCTATCTTGTGTATCTCTCGATTACCTTGCGGTGCCTGGGGAATTTGCCGGCAAGGTCGTTTCTATCTCCAAGCTCCCAGTCACGGTAGTCAAAACCCGGTGCTACCGTGCAGCCTACCAGAGAGTATGACCTTGCTGGAACCACAGAGGCTGCAAACCAGCTACCTCCTTCTACAGTCGCTTGAAAAACATGACCTCTTTCATGCCTTCTGCCTATTACTGTCTTGTTGAGGTTACCGGCACTGTCTATGATATACAATGCAAGTGGGCCTCCTGCGTAAAAATGCCATGTCTCATCAGACTTCATCTTGTGAAAGGCGGAGAACTGGCCTGATTTGAGCAAGTAGTATATTACAGTACAGGCACTACGTGACCCTTCATAGCCTGGTAGGACAAACTGCCTGTAGGACTTGAAAGTCTGCACGAAATAACCTCCCTCAGGATGTTTCTCCATTGCCAGCTTCTTGACCCAATATTCGGCTTTCATGTGCACTTCTGTAGGGAGGGACTTGAAAAACATTAATGCTGGAAAGACGCGCTTGTGCTCCTGTGATAATAGGGCTAATAGGCAAGGCCAATGTAGGAAAATCCACTTTTTTCAACGCCGCCACAGAACTGGCCGTGCCTTCGGCAAACTACCCGTTCACAACTATCGAACCTAACGTGGGCGTCGCCTATGCAAGGGTAAAATGTGTGTGCCGCGAGTTTGGTGTACAGGACAACCCCGTCCACTCGATGTGTATTGATGGCAACAGGTTTATAGCTGTGAAACTCGTCGACGTAGCAGGCTTGGTTCCGGGCGCGCACGCCGGCAAGGGGCTTGGAAATAAGTTCTTGGACGACGCCAGGCAGGCGGACGTTTTGATACACATTGTTGACGCATCCGGTTCGACGGACGCAGTCGGCAAGCCAGTGCCTGCTGGAACAGCAGATCCAATTTCCGACGTTAAATTTGTAGAAGAAGAGTTTGACCTGTGGATGGCAGGCATCATATCAAGAGACTGGAGCAAGACCGCACGTGAAGCGGAGAATCAAGGACAAAAGCTGGAACTAATGCTCGCCAAGCGGCTTTCGGGGCTTGCAATACCGGAACATCACATTTCGGCAACTCTGCACGAGTCCGGACTTGGTTCAAAAAAGCCTACGCTTTGGACTGATGACGATATATTGCATTTTTGCAAGCTCCTACGGGCCAAGTCAAAACCGTTCCTAGTAGCCGCAAACAAGGCCGACCTACATGCCTCAGAAGCAAACATGCATAGGATGGTGCAGGCAGGCTTGACTGTCGTTCCCTGCGCATCAGAGGCAGAGGCGATGCTCAAAAGGGCGTCTAAAAAGGGTATACTGCACTACCTGCCTGGAGACAACTCATTTGAGGCAAAGTCCAAGTTTTCATTGAATGAGCAGCAGAAAAAGGCATTGGACCTCGTAAAAGGACTGATGGAAAAGTACGGCTCGACTGGTGTCCAGGAAGCCATAAACACCGCGTGTTTCAAATCGCTTCACCTTATTGCAGTATATCCTGTAGAAGACGAGGTAAAGCTATCTGACAAGAAGGGGAACGTGCTTCCAGATGTTCGGCTTCTTCCTGAAGGCTCAACTACCCGAGACCTGGCCACTACTGTACATGCAGATCTTGCTAAAGGGTTCCTATATGCCATAGATGCACGGACAAAGCAGAGGATAGGCGCAGATCACCTACTGAAAGACCGCGACGTGATAAAGGTGGTATCAGCGACTAGTAGGGGATAGACTTGCTGTGCCTTGGAATAGAAAGTACGGCGCACACATTCGCATGCT
>CAZPIL010000090.1:0-6448 GCA_964586705.1 uncultured Nitrososphaera sp.
CTAGATTCCTTGTGTCAGAGATAGACATAATGGCTGAAGGTCGCAGTACAAGTATGTCCGGTACCCGTTACTTCGTAAAGTCGAGACGGGATTGGGACAAGACAGACACACTACCGGTGGAGCGCCGGGAATGCACGCCTGCAGCAGACATCATCAAAAGCTCGGTGGCTGAAGCAGGAAAGATGTATGGTGACATGCAGCTAACCGTAGAAGCGAGGGAAACCTTGTCCGGGAAGCCAGCGCCCTTCGGGGCTTGGTAGTTCACTACCTAAAAATAGCCCACATCAGTCGTCATCGGGCCCTCCGAACCAGATTCATATTGGCTTGATATAGTAAACATGAGTGCGAGGCGGGTATGTCTAATTACCACCGACGGCCCATCCACAGGATACCGGTTATGAAATGACAAATAGATACGTGCAACTTCCTATGCGCGAGAAGCAAACGAGCTTGCATTCACCTAGGTCGAATTTTTAGACTCGACAAAGTTAGTTAGAAAAACAGATTGTCGCGGTTGAAAAAAGAGAGAAGGCTAAAAGCCTTCGAGTCTCAGCGCGTGAACTGCTGCTGTGCTTGGGCGTAGAATGAAGTCCAGGCCTTGGCGACGTTGGTATTGAATTCAGTGACCGCGTCCACTGTTCTATTGTAGATCTTCAGGTTTTCCCTTGCTGCATCCAGAGCGTTGATTGTTAGCTGGTTGTTGATACCAACAGCCCTAATTGCATTATTTGTCATCTCATTTGCCTGCCTCACGAATATATCGCTGTAAGGCGCTGCAGATGGGACATTCCAATTGCTGGCCATCTGTTTCTGTGCTGCAAAGGAAGTCTGGATCATGTTCTTGGTTGTTTGGATATAGTCAAGCTGTAGGTTAGAGATAGATTGCAAGTACTGGGGCTGAACCTTTGCTACCTCATCCACTGTGCGGATGAAATTGTCCTTCACTGCGTCGTATGCGTTTATCGCGCTCGTCGCAGCCGTTTCGTCTTTGGTTGTCTTGTCGACCATTTTGATTACCGTATAATGGTATTATACGGTAATATATAAAGCTTGGTCAAGAATGGTATTCAATACCATTCAATACCATATAATGTACGCTATTGCCTTCAGATGTCTGATTGTCTCTTCCTCTCGGTCCGTTTTTCAGCGCCGAGTCGTTCCAGTTCGTAGGAATTCATATCTGCAAACTGGATGCCTTCAGCCAGCACGGGGTGCATCTGTCCTATCTTGGAAAACATCTCTTGGCACGTTCGGCGGTAGTCAGGGTGGCCTTGCGGTGCGGTGCGAAGCTCTATCATATGGCAGGCTTCACGCAAGTTCATCTTGATAAAATAGGGATAGCGGTATGCAAAGTTCACGACGTACTGTGCTTCTTCGGGCATCTCTGGCGCGATTGCCTCGTAGACCTTTTTTGTAAACTCCATGCACTCTACAAATTCCTTATCAAGGCCAGCATCTTTTACTTCTACAGGTAAATCATAGCCATACCTTGTCGACAAAAGCTGGCGCTCCATAGTCAGTACGCGGTGGCGGTGCAGATCCCGGAACATGCCAAAGTTTGTAAAGAACTCGAAGACATAATCGACCATTTCATAGGCTCTGCCGGGTCTCTGCCGTCGGTTCTTCCTGTGTTTTGTGTACGAGCGTAGGATATCATGGCGGTCACCTTGCGGAACGGATCGGACATATTTGATTATTCTTTCCAGTGATAGACCCTGTGCCTGCTCGTACAGTACGGCAGAGGCAACTTTTATCTCCGCTGTCGTGTTGTCTTCGCATTCTACCATCTTCACTTTTTCAGGGTTCGCCTCAAGCCGCATACCGGAAAGATGCTTGCGTACAAGGTCGAGCACTTCATGATTGGTCTTTGATATGTATTGCTGCAGTGCCTGTCCGTGCCGGTCGTTTGCACGGCGGACAAAGGACGGTATCACACTGTTGAGTTCATCAAACAATTGAGCTGCAAGGGATCGAAGTTCTGTAAGCTGTGAACCATACATCAAAGTCAGAAGGTATTCAAATGCCCTGCCGTTGCCGGTTATCCCGACATTTGTCATGGAAGAAGCAGGCAGGAGTCCTCGGAGCAGATCAAGCGCCTTTGCACGCACAGTCATCCTGTATATCCTCTTTGCAGCATCGACATCGACCTGTTCCTTCAGCTGCCCAAATGGTCTATCTATACCGGTGCTTGAATCAAAAAAGGAAAACTTGTCGATTGGCTCACATTCTTCAAGGTATTTCTGTAGGACAGGAAGGCTTTTGTTGTAGGTATCAAACGAACTATCACAGGCGCGAATGTACAGATCTGCATATCTCGAAGACATTATTTTCATCTCACGCACATACCTATAATGGCCGGCCACTTTCTTGTCAAAAGGTACGTAGCGCGAAGACTTTTCCAAGTATGACAGACCTATGCGGCGATCCTCTATCTTTTTGGCAGCTATGTTTGATATCCCCTCCAAAGCTACTTGCGCTTCCCCGAGCTCAGCCACCGAATCATCTCCATATTCCAATAACACCTTGCGGTAAAACTCCTCCCCTCTGTCAGGGTTGTTCGCAAATTCGTCCAGAAAGACCCTGCGCATAGTCTTGTCGGTCCTTGAATATCGAGACATCAAGGCTCCTCTGTCCACCTGCATGGGTGTAGTTATGGCAAACACGGCCTTGTCAGCATTTGAGAAATGTCGCAAGAGTTCCACCTTTTCTTCATCAGAGAAATCCTCCAGAAAAACGTCGGGATCAAACTCCATCTGCTTTATCAACTACGCAAAGAGGCCGGCATTAATAAAAGCACCTTGTCACAGGTTATCAAAGAAGTACAGCAAAATGCTTTTAAGGTTATGGTAGACCTTTCACTGGTACGTCAAACCCAGATCCGGATTACACAGTACGCTGTAGGACAATACTCGCGGAAAACAAGCAGCTTGATCTCGTGATGGTTACCGACAAATACGCCAACATCATGGCAAAGGCTGCAAGGCAGCTGCCACAGAGCTCTATTCGCCAGCTGACACCGGAGGATATAATCAAGACGGCCCTTCGCACGAATATAGCCAAAGGAGCGTTCAACGTCAACAGCCCGACTACAGGCATCACTTCCATTATCCATGTAAAATACAACGCGATGGATATCGTAATGTATCCCTTGGACGATGAACGCACGTTCATTTCAATCGGCATCATCGATCCCAATTCCTTACCAGACATACACGCTTCAGTCAGCAAGCAGTTCCCGACAAAGCTCAAAAGAGCAGTTATAGTAGATGATGAGGAAGACATCCGGACTTCAATCCGGGAGGTCTTGAGAAAAAGAGGCTTTGAGGTAGAAACGGCGGACGGCGGCCAGGAGTGCATCAGAGTTATCGAGAACGGCAAAAAACAGGGCGCAGAGTACGGCATGGCAGTTCTTGATGTACGAATGCCAGGAATGGACGGCTTTGAAGTCTACAAGAGGATTCAGGAGATATCCCCTAACACCAAGGTCATATTCATAACCGCGTTTGAATTCACTCAAGAAGATGTTGCAGGCAGGGTCTTGAACCCCAACATCAAGGTTCTCAGAAAGCCCTTTACGAGAGCAGATTTGCTCCAACTCATCACGGATGAGACAAATCCAACAAAAGAAATCAGTTAATAGGCAGAGTAAATGAAAACGTGGCTCCCATGCCGTCGGAATTATTTTCGCCGCTTATTATGCCACCATGTGCTTCGATTATCGCCCTACTCAAGTAGAGTCCGAGTCCTGTTCCTTTGGCCCTGTCGGACTTGGAAACGAACTTGGCAAATAATCTGTCTTTTACCGAAGGATCGATGCCGTTGCCTTGGTCTATGACGCTCACTTTTACGCGGTCGCTGCCTTGGGGCTCCACAAGTACCCTGATTTTCCCTTTCTGTGTAAAGTTGATCGCGTTGTCCACCAAGTTTACCAGCACTTGGTTTATCCTGCTTCTATCGATATACAGCTCCTCCACAGCAGAGATGACAGAAGACTCTAGTACAACATCCACATCTTGATCGGCAGCTAGTTTGTACTTGGAGTCATGAATCACCTCTTCTGCAAGCCGGCGGATGTTGGTCTTTTGCTTTTGAAGCTTGAAAGTCTTGCTCTCTATCCTGCTTACGTCTAGTATGTCATTTGTGAGCTTTGTTATGCGGTTTGCATTTCTCAGGATTATCTTGATGTTCTCGTCCTCCGGCATGCTATCTGCAAGGTTTTCAGCGCTCAGTACTATTGGAAGTACCGGCGTTCGTAGTTCGTGTGCGGCAATGTTGATGAACTCGTCTTTTATGACATCATGTTCCTTCAGCCGCTCGTATGCCTCCTGCAGCTCCTTCAACTGGCCCCGGATCTTGACATCCTGTTCGTTGACAGTCGAAAATAGCCGGCGGTTCAAGAAAAGAATGAAGCCTATGAACACGCCGGATATAGTGGCAATGAGCGAAGTGGCAATGAGTGTAAAGTTCTGCTGCTCACCAAAGATGGAGACAAACGGGGTAGTCAGCTGGGACGAGGGAGCAATTAGGGCGATGCTCCAAGTGTACCTATCGTCTATTATGACAGGCTCATACGCCATCGTAAATTCCCGGCCGCTTGTATCTCGATAGTCAAAGATGCCCGACCTGCCCTGCAGCATTAGCTCAAAGCTTCTTGCCGCAACGTCCCAAGTTGCGGGCGATAAACGTTCCATAAACTCGTCATCCTGCACGTTTTGACCCACCAAAGAGCTGTCAAGGTGCGCGAGTACGGTTCCGTCATTTGCTATTATTGCCACCTGCTCTCCTTCAGCGAGTTGTGTCTGCGCAAGTATAGTGGAGGCGATAGAGTCAATATGACTAAACGCCGCTATTATGCCGTCAAAGGAGCTATCGGATTGTGATTTCGGCACAGGCGCGGCAATTATAAAACTTGACATGTCGTCAATACCCATCAAGCTGTGTGTAGCGTACGGTTCGTTTGTAACAAGCACTATTTCATAGAATCGTCTATCTGAAAGATCTGTACCGATCCTGTTGTGAAGTGATTCATCGGTAGTATAGAGCAGTGTGCCATTTGAGGAAAGCCATGCAATGTTGGTCACATACCTTGAAGTGGATTCCTGCAGCCTGTCCAAGCGGTCGCCTATTGCAGCAGAGTCTCGAGACGCCACGATGTTCCCATTGGATGTAACCAGTAGCGCGCTTTTGATATCCTCAAACTTGGCAAGGGCGTCGTTTGCTATATTGTGAGAATCTTGCTCTAGCTCTTGTCTTAATATCTTTGATGCGGCAAGCTCTACATCTGTCTTTGTTGTTTGTTGGGCGGTATAAACAAGGAGTGAAGAGATGGCCGTCATGCTTACGAGAGCCACCGTTATTATCACAATAAGGGGGCGGCCGACATTGCCCCATCCGCTCATTCTATTTCTGGAAGGGTTGCCAAATATTGTTATATAAGGATTATATAAAATTCTGACCTCTGTATGCCGTTCAGAGATCGGGTCGTCATTCAATACATCAAATATTAATTAATTAATCCCCACTCCCAAGCACGTTTTTCACTTCTCAGATAGTTAGATAGCAACAGGTTTGTCGCGCAGGGCACTATCAACAACACTTCTTTTTGAAGCTTCATAACGGTATTTTATTCCAACATTATTTCTACTGGAAGTATTGCACTATCAAGAATGTCTCCATCCACTTCTGTTCTTGCCTCTGCGTGTATGTTGTAATGTCCTGAAGACACGAAGGGTATCACTATGGAAACTGAATGCAGATCAGGCAAAGCCGGCACCAACACGTGCGACTCATAGATTGCTAGGCCAGACTTGTCTATTACCTTGTATGTTACTGCAAACTCTCTGCCAGCGCCCTTACTCCAGACATCCAGAGCAAAGACGGCCTTGAGTTGTGAGCCTGAAGGTACTACCTTACGCAGTTCAAGCCTTGCGAGGACCTCGTAGCGATGATTCTTCTTGAACTCCTCTTCATCTTTGGCAAGGAGTCTCACCCTGCGCTTCTTCCTATGTGCTGCTAAAGCCGCGGCGCCTGCCGCTACGCCTGTCCCTATCGCAATTTCTGGCCTCCCGAACCAGTATATGACAAGGACTATTCCCGAGATGCCAAGGATTGCGCCGGCGACTGCAAGTACTGTGTACAAGTACAATGAGAGCCATGGGATCGTTATTGTCAGCGTGCTGAAGCCTGCGATACTGCCGTCTGGCAGGTTCCGGACCTGAACCGTAATCGTATAGGTTCCCGGCTCGGTAAATGGAAGTTCGACGCGCCTCGTCAGAGTTGAGCCTCCTTCGGCCTCAAGCTCAACTGCCTGTCTATGCAGTTCATCCCGCGCGTCATTGTAAGTGAACTCGAACTCGAACTGCCTGTCTTCTTCTCCGGTGTTAGTTATTTCAACTACTATCTCTGCCAGCGCTGAGGGGTTGGTGAATACGTCTATCACTGCAGCAGG
>CAZPIL010000091.1:0-6364 GCA_964586705.1 uncultured Nitrososphaera sp.
AAGGCAGCGGCGCATTTGTGGCGATATGCCCAACGATGAACCAGATAGAGAAAACGGCAACAGAGCTGAAGAAAAATGGCTTTGTTGATGTCGAATCCATTGAACTGTTGATAAGACAGATGGAAGCAAGGGAAGGAATGACCCGGCCTTCGATGCGCATGATAGGACATACCACGTATCTGGTATTTGCAAGGAAGGTGCAGAAGAAGGCTGAAGTCCCGGTAGAGGACGAGTCAGACGAAGAATCTGATGACGTAAGGTGACTTATAAATGGGCAAATATTGAGCTAGGATTAGGGCCCGTCGCCTAGTTAGGATAGGGTGCTAATCTTTTTCACAAGAGCGCATGCCTCCGGAGCTAGTTGTCGTGGGATCGAAGCCCACCGGGCCCGCTAGATGTATAATCCTCATATCACTCTAGTTTCATGCTCAAATGATGACCTGTTATCTGTGGGAACGCAGCGATGACCACCTCACGACGGTCTGATGAGTACTTCGTGTAGCTGTTTCAGTATCCTGGCAGTGGCGCCCCAGATTACATTTTCATCAAACGTGAACCTGACAGCAGTCTTTGAAAACCTATAATGTTCTTTATCCGGTTCCATGGTGACAAGCGTTTCTACAAGAGGGGCGTCAAGCACTGCCGCTACTTCATCTTGTGCTACATACAGCTGCGGTAATTTCTCCTGAACGGTAACAAACGGCACAATGAAGTGGTTCGATGTCATTGTCCGGACAGGGCGCAGAGCACCGGCGACATCTGATGGCTCAAATGCAAGGCCTACCTCTTCTTTGGCCTCTCTGAGTGCTGTGTGCATAAGGGTGAGGTCACTCTGGTTAAACCTGCCTCCTGGAAACGAGATTTCACCGCGATGAATCTTCAAGTTTTCTCGCCTTTTTGTAAGGATAATATGCGGTTTACTTTTGCTGTAATGGATTATTGCAAGGACTGCAGCTGGAGTTGCAGGCGCGGCGTCTTGCGCAGCAAATGTCCTCTGTTCAAGCACACCTTTCAGCGATTGCAAAAATTCTGCCCTGCGCACGGTGCACATTGGTGGACGCAGTTAAATTTCCTTGCGGCATACCCTTTCGTTTAATAATGCCTGTTGACGCTTGGATGCCAAGAGATGAAGTTAGCGTACGAGCTAAACCCTCCTCGCATATCCTTGGATGGCAGATTTGACCAGAAGCAGCTGGAAAAGAGCATGGAAACTCTGCGCAAGCGCGCCTCGCTACTAAAAGAACATGTTGGTGGAATACATCTTACGGACTCTGTCCTTGGTGTGCCCCGGGTATCCGGCATAACGGCTGCTGCTCAAATAAGAAAGTCTGCCGGCGACGTAAAGATTTCCTGCAGCCTCAGGACAAGTGACAGAAACGTCATAACGCTCTCACAGGCTGCAGTCGACGCTATTATGGCAGGGGTCGACAGCCTGCTCCTCTTGATGGGAGACGCGCCTACTGATGGACGAACTTCTGGACTCAAGCCATCGCAGGCACTTGCCATGCTACGGGACCAAGGACTTGACCGCAAGGTAAAGCTCGACCTATCTTTCCCGGCCAAAATCCCTGACAAGTGGTCACCTGCAATACAAGCCAAGCTTGCGGCTCGACCTCGCGCGTTTGTGACGCAGTCAATATCATCGCTTTCCTATCTGACAGATATTGCCGATCTCGCAGAGCAGAACAGTATTAAGGTGACTGCCTGCATAATGGTACCTTCTGCAAAAAATGCCCAATCTGCAAAGATGATAGGTCTTGACTGGTCAGGCTATGAAAAGGAACCTGTCGAATTTGTTAAAAATGCAGGCAGGCTCGCAGGTGGCGTACTCCTTACATCTCCCGGTAGCTTTCAGGCCGGGCTTGACTTGCTGAGGCAGGTCAGCTAACGTCACTGCCCCTGATCTCACCTTTCAGCTCCTCGAGCACCAGTCTGTGGAACGGGCGCAGTTCCTCATCCTCGGGAAGGCGGGGCCTTCTGTAGTTTATGGGTATCTCTTTTTTCACCGTACCGGGCCTTTTCGTAAAGACGACGACCTTGTCGCCTAGACACACTGATTCGGTGATATTATGTGTTATGAACACGATGGTCTTCTTGGTTCTTGCCCAGATTAGCTGTAATTCTACGAGCAAAAGGTCGCGGGTCTGGCTGTCTAGCGCTGCGAATGGCTCATCCATTAGCAGGACTTCCGGGTCTATGGCAAGGGAGCGCGCAATGGCCACGCGTTGCTTCATGCCTCCGGACAGCTGGTATGTATATGCGTCGGCAAATTTCGTCAGCTGCATCATTTCAAGGTACCGCATAGCAATCTCTGAACGCTTTTCCTTGCTAAGACCCTTCACCATCAGTCCAAATTCGACGTTATCTTGCACCTTGAGCCAGGGAAAGAGCGCGTTTTCCTGAAATATCATAATTCTGTCCGGACCTGTCTCGTTGACAGGCCTGCCATCGAGTATGATCTCTCCCTCACTGGGCTTATCGAGGCCTGCTAGAATATTGAGGAGCGTAGACTTGCCGCAACCCGAAGGGCCTACTATTGAAACGAACTGCCCGTCCTCTATGGCTAGGTTGATATTCTTGATGGCGCTAACTTCCTGCATCTGACCGCTCTGTGCAGCGGTAAAGTGCTTACCGATGTTCTTTGCTTCGAGCTTGGCCATATCGATCACTTTAGGTCGCTCAAGTCTCCATAGTGCCTCATCTTTTGCGTCTTGCGCCTGTCTATTATGACCAACGCGCCGCCTGTGGCAAGCGCGGCTATGCCTGCCATAACTATGAAGGATGATGCAGCACTAGAAGCTATCGTTGATGCTCCAACTATTTCTGCTATGGACTCGGGATCCCCCATTATAGCAGAGACATCAACCACACTTTCCGTGGGATTGGTGACCGCAAGGGTGTAGTTGCCTTCGCTTGCCGCGGCAAACTGCTCGCTGAAAAACGGCAAATCTATCTCGCTTTCTAACACCGTGTCGCCTGCCGGGCCGCTCACCATTATAGACGCCCTCACGGGGTTCTCGTCATATCTTGGAAAAGCGACAAAGTACGCTCCCTGCGTCCCATTGATCCTCTGGACGATCTCTAATGTTTCCCTAGGCGCTACGGCATGCACGCCTGTCTTTTCGATCTCTGACAGGAACGCACCGACATAGTAGACACTTGCTGCAAGGCCTACAGCAACGACTGCGCCGCCCGCCAAAAGAAGCACATAGCCCCTCTGCAACTGCAATTCATCCTGAATATGCCCCACAATGATATATTCTTACGGCTCAGAGCGTGAAGTATTCTGCCTCTGGGTGGTGCACCACGATGGCTGCAGTTGACTGGTCCGGGACTATCTGGCCCGACTCTGTAAGCGTCATGCCGGACTTTTCTGGGGCAAGAACCTTCCAGACTAGGTAATGTTGCATCACGTCTGGACAGCTAGGGTAACCCCAACTGTAGCGCAGGCCTCTCTTCTCGCCTATACCAAGCTCTTGGCGTATGCGGGCGTTTACCCATTCTGCCATGGCCTCGGCAGTCTCGACTGCAAGCCCATGCAAATAGTAAGCATCGGTATAACGATCCTCTTTGTTCCACCTGTCGATCACTTCTGTAACCTTGTTTCCGACAGTCACTGCCTGAAATGCTGCAATGTCATCTTGCCCGAAAAAGTCTGAAAGGCACAGGTGCTTCTCACTCGACGACCTTGGAAACTCGAACACCGCCTGACCGTCAGAAAGCTCTATTGCAAGCCTGCCCGGCCCTGCCCGCCCTGGGGTCAAGTTGTGACAACGAAAGTAGCCATACACTGCCTGCGGCTCGAACAGCTTTTCCTTTACGACTAGATCTGTCCACTCTGAAAACAACTTTTCAGGATTGCTTTCGCTTGCCCCCTTGCCCCTCACGCCCCACTGAAGCACGAAAAGAGATTTCTTGCTGATGTACTTCCACACCTCGTAGAGGTCGAACTTGCCGAGTCTTATCTGCTTGTTGAGGTGTGGGGGGACCGGCGGCACGACTGGTTTGATGCCGCTATACGGTACGGGCCCACTGTCAACTACCGCCTCTTTCTCTGTCCACTTCTCTATCTTTTGCTTCCATTCTTCGATAAACCGTGTGCGCTCTGGCGAAACGAGCGCGTTCATAACCTTTAATCCGTCAAATGCTGTCTTGCAATAGAACACGCCCGGCTGGTATACTCCGCCATCCTTGGCTATCCTGTTGATATAGTTGCTGTTGATGGCGGCCCCTCCGCATAGCACGGGGACTGTGATGCTGTTCTGCCTGGCATGCTCGACAAAGTACTGCATCTGCTTTGACGTCGAGACAAGTAGTGCCGAAAGCCCGAGGGCGTCCGGCTTGACCTCGTCTATCTTTTCCAGAATCTTTTGCATGGGCACCTGCTTGCCGAGATCATAGACTGTATAGCCATTATTTGAAAAAATTGTTTTGACTAGATTTTTTCCGATATCATGCACATCGCCATAGACCGTACACAACACCAACTTGCCTTTGCTCACGCCTTCCTGCTTGATGAGGTATTTCTCCAGCTCTGCTACGGCCGCCTTCATACACTCGGCCGACTTTAACACAAAAGGCAGTATTAACTCGCCAGCACCAAACTTGTCTCCTACTTCCTTCATTGCAGGCAGCAACACTTCGTTCAGCGTGCTTACCGCAGCCTGATGTGCCGCCTTACTGTCTGCCTCGAGAACGACCCTTTCATCCTTGCGAGATATCATGCCGCCGGGGATCCTGTCTGCTATGGCCTGTACCACGTCGCTTTCTATGCCGTCCTTCAGCCGGTTGACAATGCGAAAGTAGCAGCGCTTTTCTGCCGGCCATGAACTATCGACTTCGACGCGCCTACTTGCACCTGATGCCACCTTACCTTTTTCACCTTCAAAATATGTGATAAGGTCTGCAAGCGCGTTCTGATGCTTGTTGAATATTAGATCTTCTGCGAGTTTCTTCTGCTCTGCCCCGATCTCTGGATATGGTATGATGTCCTTGGCATTTATGATGACAGTGTCAAGGCCCTCCTTGATCGCGTGGTAGAGGAAAACTGAGTTCACTATCTTGCGTGCTCCTGCGGGGAGACCAAAGCTAACATTTGAAAGCCCCAGCGTCGTAAACGATTCTGGGAAGTGTTCCTTGACCCGTCTAATACCTTCCAGCGTGTTTTTAGCAGATTCTGAAAACTCTTGCTCGCCGGTCGCAAGTGTGAACGTAAGCACATCAAAGATGAATTGCCAAGGCTCGAGGCCGTACTTTTTGCCTGTGTCAAACAATAGTTGTGCCGTTTCGACCTTTTCCTGCGCGCTCTTGGCCATGCCTTTTGGACCTATGCACATAGCTACTGCAGGTAGCCCGTACTTTGCCATGATGGGAGCAAGCGCATGAAAGCGGGATCCATCACCTTCGAGGTTTATCGAGTTAATTATCGGCCTACCTGGTATCTGCTCTACGGCAGTTTCGATGACCTTCGGATCTGTTGAATCTACTACAAGCGGCGCTTCTATCTCTAAACTCAGACGTTTGACCAGCTTTTTCATGAATTCAAGTTCATCTGAGCGCTCGGTTGTCGCAACGCATACGTCGAGACAGTGCGCACCGTCTTCTACTTGCGCCCTTGCAAGGTCTACAAGACCGTCAAAGTCTTCGTTCAGGACCAACTGTTTTGCTTTTTTAGATCCTTGCGTGTTCAAACGCTCGCCTATTATGAGCGGCGGAGGCTGCTGCCTGATATCCACTGCCTTTAACGCCGAGCTGACCCTAGCTACCTTCAAACACAGGCTTATCACAAAATCAGGTATATTTGTTATTCATCACCGTCATGTTCCTGTGAATAGTGTGACATGTACTCGGAGTCGCTCCTGAAAGTCGAATTGCACTTGCTACAGATTACCGGAACACCACTGGTATTCCTGTCTTCCGGGATGTTCACTTCTTCTAGTTCGCAAAAATCTATTAAAAATATTGCGGGTCAGTTGGCAATGCCCCTTTACCGTGCTGGCACATGCTTTTAGCACCTCATCTGCGGTCCAGCACACTTCTTAGCTTTGCAATGTGCGCTGGCGTCGTCCCACAGCAGCCACCTACTATACGCACATTATTGTAGCCGATAAATTCTGCCATCTTGCCTGCTATCTCGTCGGGTGCCATCTTGTACACTGCCTTTCCGCCCTCATTATAGGGCATGCCAGCGTTTGGCATGATAAGTACTGGCAGTTCTTGCTCTGATAGCCACTTGACGCTGGAAGACATCTCGACTGGCCCCGTTGAGCAGTTGAGCCCGAAAAAGTCTATGCCCATGTCGCTCACAGTAGTATAGGCCGCCTGCACGTTCGTGCCGAGGAGCATCTTGCCATACTGATCTAAC
>CAZPIL010000092.1:0-6356 GCA_964586705.1 uncultured Nitrososphaera sp.
ATCAAAGAGAACACCTATAGTCTAACTGAAAAAGGAAAATCAGCTCTACCGCTTGTAAAAGAAATCGAAAAGGTCCGAGCGGACGAAGCAAAACTACACAGACTGCACACGCGTAAATGGTACAAGGAAAATTTTGGAGTGGATCCACTTGAACTTGGCTTACCTTTCGTAGAGGTGGCTAATCCGTACTACAGATCTGCAGGAGCACCTATGAAGTTGTGGGAAGAGCAAGCAGTACTTCCGTACAAAAATGAAAGAGGGATAGAGCAATTTAAGAAGAGACATGAATCAGGCAAGAAGGCCGCGGTTACAAAAGAGATTCGAGACATACTAGATCAAATGCTAGACATCAAACAGAGTCAGCGACAAAACAATCACAGCTATGGAAGAAAAAAACAAGAGAGATTGCTCAACAGATTGATAGAGATATGCGGAAGGGACGAGGCGATACGCTTGGTGGAATCATACACGGCGCGAACTGTCGCACCAACGGATTAACTTTGGCGAATCGTTCAACAGAATCAATGTTCTATAATTTTATTGCTGAGGGCGATTCACAGCTATCATAATAACGGCAGAACAAAAACCATTACTGGCAAATCAACCCAATTGGACATCTTTAACGTTTTTAATTAGCGACTGGCAATGATTTCTTTGTGCGGGACATAGACTACAATAAGTTCTGTGAAGATCTCGTCTTTCTGGATGAGGCCTTAGTGGCCGCTTTCGTTGTCGCTGATGGTATACGTGGCTCTCACATAAAGCTGGACTTGCCTGCACTCAAGGAAGAAGATGCGGATAGGCTCTCAAAACAGACCGCAAGCGTGATGGACATAGTCAAAAGCAATGAGAGAATGTTTGGACAACTTGGCTTTGTACTCGTGCACCATGAATCTATAGACGGGATGTTCTTTCCGTTGGATAGCTCCACCACTATACTTGTTGGTCTAACGAGACCATATGATCAAGACAAGATAGAGCAAAAAGTGAGAGCAAAAATGAGTGCCGGTCTAACAAGCGGACCCGTGGATCCGATATAGATTTAAAGATAGTTTTAAATCCATGTACTGTTGGTATAAATTATGCATCATTCGGATCTGAAGGCCATTCATTGGGATTATTCCAAGCTTTTGGAATTAGGTGTAAGCGAGCAGATTCTCGGGGAGCTTTCATCCATGGAAGCAAGAGACCTTCTTAAGGGCATTTTGTACTTGAAGACTAGGTATGCCGATGACCAAGAGGAGATGTGATGCGGTGTCTGAGGATGCTTGGGTGTTGGGACCTTTTAGACAGCGTCTCAAAGTTGTAGTCGGTGAAAGAGCTGCAGGTGACATTATCCGGTTTCTTGAAAGCCAAGGAGCAATCGAAGGCGAGAAAATCATTGCTTCAAAGGTAGAGCCTGCCTTAGAAATGGTGTTCGGAAAATCAACTACTGCCCTCCTCAAGACAATAATACTAAAGAAATCACTCGCAAGTTGATCATCTTCAGAATCTCTATTCTATTCTGCTCCGTTGGATAACTATTGAAATCGCCATATAGATCTGAAACAGGACACTCTGGGTATAAAGAGAAAATTGAGGAAATGGAAGGCGAGAGAAGTCCTTGGTGGAGTAAAAACACCCTACGGAGTTTTCCGGACTCTGTCACTCTTTATAATGATCCTGCATGAATGAGTAGAGATGGTGCTCCGGCCGGGATTTGAACCCGGGATCTCCGCCTTGAGAGGGCGAAATGCTTAACCGGACTACACCACCGGAGCCCAAAAGTTGGGGAATCCGTTCTTCATAAAAACGTAACTTTGCAGGCAAAATCTCTAACAATATTTTTATCGCCATCTCGCCTATCTGTTTCTGCCGATGGGCATCCCCGAAAAGATAAAGGCTATTCAAGACGAGATCCACAAGACTCAGATAAACAAGGCCACAGAGCACCACATTGGTCTCCTTAAGGCCAAGATAGCACGTCTGAAGCGCGAGCAAGAGCAAAACATACACGGCAAGATCGTTCACACCGGCGGGGAGAATGCCGGGTTTGACGTGAGGAAGGCAGGTGATGCAACAGTCGTGCTCATTGGACTACCGAGTGTCGGCAAGTCTACCCTCCTTAACAGGATAACAAACGCCAAGTCCCGTATTGCCTCGTACCAGTTTACCACGCTTACTGCAGTGCCGGGAATGATGGACTATCGCGGCGCCAAGATACAGATACTTGACCTGCCTGGCATAATAGAGGGAGCGGCAGCAGGCAAAGGGTTTGGCAGGCGCGTCATTTCTGTCGCGCGAAGCGCTGACCTTGTATTGCTTATCCTCGATGTATTCCAACCACATCATCTTCCGATTTTGAAAAAAGAGCTTTCTGAGGCTGGTGTAAAGCTCGACGAGCGGCCGCCCAACGTGGTAATAGAGAGGACATCGACAGGCGGCCTTGCGGTAAACGCGCAGGTGCCAATAAAGATGGCTGAAAAGACCGTAAAGGAGATAGCACGCGTTTATGGGATTCACAACGGTAGGATAATAATAAGAGAACCAAATCTTACCGATGACCAGTTGATAGATGTCCTGTCTGAAAACCGGGTCTATACTCCTTCACTTGTAGTCATGAACAAGATCGACTTGGTCAACCAAGGCTTCATCAGAGAAGTCCAGTCTACTATAGGCAATAGGTTCATCCCAATTTCTGCCGACGGAAATGTCAATATCGATGCATTGAGGGAGGCCATATACAACCAGCTGGATTTTATCCGCATATACATGCGGCCCAAGGGTGGCGAGACTGATTATAAAGAACCCATGATAATGAAAAGTGGCTCGACAGTACAAGACGTTTGCAACAAAATACATAGAAGCATGATGCGCAACTTCCGCTATGGACTTGTTTGGGGCAAGTCTGCCAAATTTGATGCACAGAAGGTAGGTCTTGACCATCAGTTAGAAGATGAAGATGTACTGACGATCGTAAAAGTGCCTGGAGCTCTCTAGGACTTGGCTATGATTTCACCACGCATTTCTGGGTGGTACTGGCAGAAATACTCGTATGTACCCGGCTTGTAAGCAAGTATTGCCATTGACGGACTGCTGCGACCGGCAGGTATTGGCGCGGTGTTGATATTGAGAATCCCTCCTGTCTGGTCCTGCACTTGAAGATCATGCGTTATAACGTCATCGTTTACAACTGTGAGTTTGATTGGTACATTGACTGTAGCATGTATATCGGGATTTGTGCCATTAAACGTACTCCTTTGAGCAGTCAGCACTATTCCCTCCACTCCTGAGAGGTCTTCCTCTTCTGGCTCTTGTGTCAGGTTGCCGAGTGCCCACAGGGAACCTACTGCAATGAATGATATGGCAACTATGGCAATGATGTTGTTTCTGGCATACACTGCACTTAATCTATCAAATACACCTAAATATTTTTAGTAAATGTGAAAACAAAAAAGAAACGTAACTGCATTCGTCAGAACGCAGTAGTCTAGTTGTTGTTCTCGGATGCCGGTGCCGGAGCTTCAGCAGTTGCTTCAGCAGTTGCTGCGCCGTTTACGATCTCGGCAGTCGCGAACCTAGGTCCGATCTGTGTGACACGGATCTTTGCGTTCTGACCTACCTTTCCATCCTTCACAAAGATGACAAAACCCTGTATCCTTGCGATTCCGTCGCCCTTGCGGCTGATTTCCGTGATTTGTACGTCGTACTCCTTCCCCATTTCCACGGGCTTGGGGCCGAAGTTATCTCTTCTTCCGTAACTCATACGTAAAGAAATTTACGTTTGTTCCCAATATAAACCATGGAAAGTTGTCAAGAACCGATTCTCATGCCGTCATCGCAGACAGACCGTAGACATTCTAATGCAGACAAGACTGCAAGATAGCTGGTCTTGGGATTATCCGGACTTGGTACGTTGTTGACTGTGAATTGGAACTTGCCAAAACTTCCTGTTGCGGTTATTTCATGTTGGTTTGTGATCAACACCGGGTCTGCCACTATCTTTACTATGGTCTTATCGAAGCCTATTCCTGCAAGGCTCAGGACTGCAGCGACATTGACATTTGCCGGGAATTTCTTCACAGCATCGGACGCCGGACCTTTGTATAATACTGTGTTTCCTTTTATCTCCTCCAGCTTGATGCTGCTTGTATCAAAGAACGGCGCACCTGCAAGCGCCTTTGGCGCCTTGGTAGTCGTGAGTGTGACTGTATCAATGAGGTGCCTAACAGCTCTTATTGCGTCAATGCCTGCGATCGCCCCGGTTGGCACATAGATCCTTCCCTTAGCCGCTTGCAGCAACGCGAGAAGTTTATCGTCTGCAAGAGCACCCACTGACATTATCAGAATGTCGCACCCTGCATCGAGCACGGGCTTCGCGAATTTTCTTGCCGCTTCCTGCGATGCTGCTTCTATAACTATGTCGCAACTCTGCGAAATGAAATTATCAAAATTGTCGTAGGCGTTCGGCATACTCTGAAGTTTTGTACTCAGATTTTCTGCTCTCCCTTCTGCGATGTCAAAGAGTGAAACTAGTTCCGCATTCTTCACTTTGAGGGAGTCGACCATGGAAGCAAGCTGGCTACCTATGGTACCACAACCTATGATACCGACTCTCTTTACCATGCGCTAAAATGTGCGTGGTGGGGAATTTTACCCTTACCTTCTGCCACCGCGTCGTTCAGGCCTTTTCTGTCCCGGCAATCTCTTTTTCTCAAAGCGTTTGACGAAGTTATCCTTGTTGCGCATCCTTGCTATCTTGCTTGAGCGGGATCTAGCCTGTACTTTGGGTGTCTGGCCTCTTACCTTGCCTGCCTTTGTAAGCGATCCGTGAGTTGGCATTTATCTCCAAATAACGTTCAAGTTGATTGTTTATAATTGTATTGCACATTATATGCTGTAAATGAGGCAAGTATTGCCTCCGTCTTTGACATTATGGGCATGCATATCCTGAATTATACTACTTTAAATGTAGAACGCAGACATCATAAACTGCATATAGATCACCATGACAATGCTCGCAATTGATTTCAAGGAACAAGTACTGCGGCTGAAAAAGGAAAAGAATGCTGTCATTTTGGCGCATAACTACCAGCTGCCTGAAGTTCAGGATGTTGCTGACTTTATAGGCGACTCTCTTGCGCTTTCAAAGAATGCGGCATCTACAAAGGCGGAAACTATAGTATTTTGTGGCGTCCACTTCATGGCGGAAACGGCTTCAATAATCTGTGCTAACAAGCGCGTGCTTATACCTGACCTTGAGGCAGGATGCTCACTTGCGTCTACGATAAATGTGGACGAGCTTACTGCATGGAAAGCTGAACATCCTGATGCTGTAGTCGTAAGTTATGTCAATACTACTGCAGACATCAAGGCACTTTCTGATTACTGTTGCACGTCGTCAAATGCTGTCAAGGTGGTAAACAATATACCTGCAGACAAAAAGGTATTGTTTCTGCCAGATATGTTCCTAGGAGCCTATGTAGCAGAAGTAACAAGGCGCAAGAATATGTATATTTGGCCAGGTGAATGCCACGTACACGCAGGCATAAAGGCGGAGGATATCAACAAGATGCTTACATCCCTCAAGGATGCCGACTTTTTGGTCCATCCTGAGTGTAGCTGCACCTCGTCTACAATGTATCACATGGCAAAAGGGGATCTTGCCAAGACCGGTCATGTGTTATCGACAGAGGGTATGATGAAGCATGCCCGTGCATCTGATGCAAAGCAGTTTGTCGTAGCAACTGAAACAGGCATTCTCTACAGGATGAAAAAGGAAAATCCTGACAAGAAGTTTATACCTGTCAAAGACGATGCCGTCTGCAGATACATGAAAAAGATAACCCTGGAAAAGGTCTATAACTCACTTGCAAATAACGTCTTTGAAGTTAAGGTCCGTAAGGAAACTGCAGATAAAGCGCGGCTTGCAATAGACCGGATGCTTGCCATTTCCTAGATTATTTCCAAGCTAAAGTCAACCGCTTTTGATGAGTGGGTGATATGACCCATCGAGATATAGTCGGGCTTTGCTCTTCTGTACTGCTTTACGTTACTATGGTTTACACCCCCTGATATTTCAATTAGTACATTTTTGCGAAGGCCAAGTCTTGTTATCTCTTTGATCGTTTTTGTAGCACGAGCAGGCGTAAAATTGTCAAGCATGATGATGTCTGCACCCGCCCTGATAGCCTCGACTGCTTCCTTTGTATCTTTGACTTCGCACTCTACTTTTATCGCCCTTCCAACTTTTTCCTTGGCAAGCCTGACAGAGTCTTTTATTGAACCTGTGAGAGCTATGTGGTTGTCCTTTATCAGTACCATATCGTCAAGGCGCATTCTGTGCGATAATCCTCCGCCGATAATTACTGCCTTCT
>CAZPIL010000093.1:0-6349 GCA_964586705.1 uncultured Nitrososphaera sp.
AGCCGGTCTTTCTTATTCTGTGGACTGCCTGAAAGACGGCATGAAGGTCATGATGCGTCTCAAGGAGCCGCAGCCAGGAAGCAGCAGCGGTCAGTAGGCATATGCGCCGTCAGCGGGCCTGCACTGGTTACAAAGAACTTTTGCATCGCCGTCCTTGGTCTTTATCCTCATGACCTCAACGTCGGACTGGCCGCAGCTTTCACATCTGCCTTTCAATGCCCCTTTTTACCTTTCATCGACTTTAAGTCTTGGCTTCACTTTTCGGCAAGCATGCCGAGCAACTCTTTTTTGAAATTACCGCGAAGATAGTCCATGAAAGGCGGCCGCGGCAAAGAGTCCGTACATTCTGACACGCATCGCTCAAGCTTTGACACCGAAAAGCTGAACAGGGCTACAGAGCGGGTGGCGGCCGGCGATGAGCAGTTTATCAACACGGCAATCGGCCTGCTGCAAGATCTCGAGTTTCCGGCCTTCAAGCACAAAATACTGGAGCATGCTGCAAAAAAGACACAGGACCCTGAAATACTGGGACTCTTTGAAAGCCTGGATGGCCACATCACATTCAAAGACAGTTATCATGTATGGCGAGCGGTACAGGAACACGGAGAAAAGTACTGGCATGATCGCCGCATATCCGATGAAACAAGGGAGCACCCTGACTTTAACGTGAGAACCGCACCTCCGGAAAGGAGCATAAAAGAAAGACAGGTCGCAAGCAAAGAGGAGGAAAGAAAGGATTATCCGGAGATCTCTCCCACCATGACAAAGTCCTACATATGCGACAGGTGCGGCAAGTCGTTTCTAACCCGGGACGACCTCATTCATCACCAGCGCTTTGAAGGCTAGCGCAGCAGGGCTTCCGTATGCTAGCTGGTATGGGGAAGGGCCGTGATAACAAAGCGCCAGGCAAAAAGGATAGGGCTCATTTCCGGGCCCATCTTATTCGTCATAATCCTGTTCCTCCCCATTCTGGAAGATCTTCCGTTTGAAGCGCGAATAGTCCTCGCAGCCACTTTCTGGATGGCTGCCTGGTGGATAACCGAGGCGATTCCGATATACGCCACTGCCCTTCTGCCACTGATACTCTTTCCGTCTCTTGGAGTGACAGAACTCGGGGCGACTTCGGCAAGTTACGCAGACAGAGTAGTGTTCCTTTTTCTGGGAGGCTTTATCCTGGCCAAGGCCGTTGAAAAGTCAAATCTGCACAGGCGTTTTGCCTTGCGCATAGTAAAGACCGTTGGAACGGACCCCAAGCATGTCGTGGCGGCCTTTATGGTGGTGACGTGGTTTCTGAGCGGATGGATGAGCAACACGGCCACAACAATGCTCATGCTTCCAATAGCCGCTGCCGTGATAGCCCATCTGCATAGCGAAAAAGAGAGGGGCAGATTCGGCCTGTGTCTCATGCTCTCGCTTGCATATGCAGCAAGCATTGGCGGCATGGCAACTTTGATAGGAACCCCTCCAAATGCTATATTTGCGTCGCTGTCCGGCTCGCTTGCCCAGACCGATGTAAGCTTTGGCACATGGATCATAGTCGGACTTCCTGTAGGTGCAGTTTCGCTTGTCGTCGCCTGGTTCTACATGGTAAACGTTGGAGCAAGCATAAGGGGAATGGGTCCTATCGCCAAAGGGAGGGGGTTGATAGGTGACCAACTGGCCAAGCTCGGGACAATGACCCGTGACGAGATCTCTGTTCTGGTCGTATTTGCAGCAACGGCGGCGGCATGGATAACCCGGGGACTGATATGGCAGGATGCCCTGCCCATGGTAGACGACTCGACCATAGTCATAATTTCCGCAGTATCGCTCTTTCTTATTCCTTCATCCCGGAACAAAAGAGATCACAAGAGCAGTGACAAAAGCAATGGCGAGCTGGGTGATAGATCCTCTGCCGATGCCAGTGAGGAAAAAGGCGCCCAGAATACCGGCAAATTGATGGACTGGCGTACCGCTGTCACGATACCGTGGGGCGTTCTCATCTTGATAGGAGGAGGGCTGGCGCTTGCTAACGCCTACACTGCGACCGGCCTTGACGAACGCATAGCCGGCCAGCTGGGTTTTCTGAGCGGCCTGCCGTTCATTTTGGTGATTCTTGTGATGGTTGCCTTCATGGTGCTGATAAGTGAAATCATGAGCAATACTGCAAGCACCGCCTTGATGCTTCCAATTGCTGCTTCCCTTGCCACCTCGCTAAACATAGATCCGATACTGCTGATGGTTCCGGCCACCATAGCAGCGAGTTATGGATTCATGATGCCTGTCGGAACTCCGCCAAATGCCATAGTCTATTCGAGCGGTTATGTGACTGTCCCTAAAATGATCCGCGCCGGCCTGCCCTTGGACCTGATAGGGATAATCATGGTTACCGGCCTGACGACTCTCCTAGTGCCCCTTGTGTGGGGCTAACAGGTACCTGTAAGTGGGAAAATGGTCAAGAAGGCCGGGCCGGCTATTTCATGAGCCATGCCCACCAGGGAGCGGCAAACGGGATGTCGCCATACATCCTTATCGTTGCCTCCGAGCCGTTCTTTTTCAGCTGATCCGAAAACATGCCAACCAGCTTGTTTGCGGCAGATCTCTTGTTGTTTGATGAAAATTCTTCTCTGGGCAGAGCGAGACGGAAAAGGCCTTGAAGGAACTCGGGCGTTACATAGACGTCATAAAACCACCATCCTGCAGCCATCTCTGCCCGCTCGCTGAACTTGTACCCGTTTTCAACGTGAGCCTTCTTCTCGAACTGGTTGAGAATGGTCTTCATGATATCGAGGTCCTCCTCGAACCTCGTCGATCTCACAGATAAAAGGGGTATCATGCGTTCGCGCGGATCCGATTCCATAATCAATATTGGAATCCATTTTATTTAATAGCTAATAGAAGATCCTCTCAAAAGCTCTGATCCATCCTTAAGAGTCAGGATTGCATACTATGGCATATGCCAAGTGCTATTGTTCTTGTCAATGCAAACTTTGGATCCGACGAGATTGTCGCAAACAAGCTGAGGGCAATTCAAGGCGTGGATAGGGTATACAGGGTTTCTGGGGTTTACGACATTGTGGCAATGGTCCAGACCAATGCGATTTCTGAATTAAAGACAATAGTCATGGACAAGATAAGAAAGCTGGATGACATCCGGTCGTGCATAACAATGATGGTCGCCGGGAGCGACTCGGTCGGCATTGCTGCTTGAGATCTGAGAAGGAAAAGAAAAGAAAGGGGGGGTGCCTAGTGGGCGTGAGGCGGAGGTGCACTTCCCTTTGAAAGGTCCTCGCTGAATGTCCCGGCAGCTTTTTCGTGGTACTCTAGGTTTGCCTGGTCAACCTTTACGGCTTGCGGCGGACATACCGAAACACAGGCCATGCACCAGATGCAGTCATGCTCTCTGATTGGGTCTGACTTGTCTGTTAGATCTTTTCTACCGTCTTTTAGGCTGTTTTCACCTGTCCCTTCGGTTGTGGCATTTTGCATCTCTGTGGCAGGGACGTCCTGTTCTGTCCTGTACCACTGATAAACCTGCACGGGGCAAGCTTCTATGCATGCACCGTCGGCAATACATGAATCCCAGTCTATGGCGACCATGGTTCCATGAACTCCAGCAGGGGCAATCTGTTCACCCCTTGTTTCATATGCCTTTTTTACCTCTTCGTTCTCTGCCGCTTCTGCGGCCCTGCCTGGTCCCCAGACGAAGTGAAAGTGCTCTCCGTCTGAGTGTTTGTGTTTGCCTATTACCTGATGGTTTTTTGGAAAGTCTGGATCGATTGGCATCTGCATTTATTCGCAGCCCTGGACTATAGCATTTTCTGTTGACCAAAAGCTGGATCCGCAATGAATCCGCGGGATCTGGATGAATTGTTGATTATAACGCATGAAAACGTACGAGGCAGACCTGCGCTCTGATGTCGCCAGCGCCTGACATGGATCCAGAACTTTCCGAGTCAAACCAGAATCCATGAAAGTAGTGGTCTGCCTCCCCAGATATGACGCAAAAATCACTTTTACGGGTTGCGGAGGTATCTTATATCAATGGCGCATGGTGCGGTGCACGATACAGACGCAGAAATTGCGCGCATCTGTATATTTGGACACTGTATTTTGATCCTAAAAATCCGCCCAAGGTCTGGCACAGCAAAATAAAGGGTTGAATAAATGAATGAATGGGAGGTCGCCCTACCACGCGCCGCGCATCTGCTGCGCTACGCGGTTTATAACGCTTCTGCGTCCTGTCCTGTCAGAGGCGACCCATCCTGTTCCTCTGCTTGGGCTGAAGGACATGCCTCGATTACGGAATTGCCTTCCACCGTGCCTTCACCGGTAAATGTAGCATCGCATTCGTTTATAATATCTGCACCATTGCCCTCATTGATTATCAAGGCTGAATTGTTTATTGTCCCAAAATTTCTGATTGTAACGTCAATGAGGCCCTCTTGGACCATCTCAGAGTCGTCCAGGTTGTGCAGCGTAGCCCCTTCGTTATTGTTCAAAACGCCGGTGTTGTTGAACAGGGGCGAAATAAGGCCTACCGGCCTGTTGCTTAAAGTGCCATAGTTTTCAATCACGCCCTCGTTGAGCGAAGTATCATGGTTGGTCATTTCGCCGATATTGTAGACCACTGAATCCTCGTCATTTGTAAATACAGAGCCGCTACCGGTACCGTATCCGCCGACGAAGAACTCTCCGATGTTGTAAAGGAAGCTACTGACATTGTTGAAATCTGTTGTCTTGGAAACGTGGAACTTGCCTGCATTGATGACCCAGCCAGTGTTGTCAAAGACAACGCCGTTTGATATGATAAAAGTCCCGCCGGGCATGACGTAAAGAATACCTTCGTTTACAAAGTTCATCGAGTGTGAGTCAAAGTATCCATAGGTGACGACCCAACCCGTCGCATGGTTGTGGAAAGTGCTCCTCTGAGGACTGGCATATTCTCCGCGGTTTTCAAATGCTCCGTGGTTGTCCACCAGGGCGCCAAAGACCCCTCCTTCTTCATTGGAGATTAGGCCCGATCCGTGGTTTGTAATGGCACCGTACACAGTTCCCCTGTTTATGACCGTCCCGTTATTTTCAATGAAAAGCTCTGCCTGCGCGCCCTCTTCTATTATCAAGACATCCCCTCTTTCCACAAACGTTGGATGGTCTGTTGTTTCAGAAGTAATCACAAAAGTCTCTGCCTGCGCCTCTTGAAGCAGAAAGGGTGCAAGCAAGAGCGCAGAAACCGCGAAGAGCGTCCCGGCGTAGGTTATCTTTGAGAACATGGGTAGTTTTCTTATTTTTGGGATAAAAGTACTACTTCCACCATGATTGTGCAAATGACCACTCTGGTCAATTATGGTCGGCCAGCTGGCAGAATTGTTCATTATCTACCATGAAAATGATCTCTAACTATTCACTATAATATTCCAAAGTGGTTTGTTTTTGCAGCCCTGATCTGCTGGCAGAATAGTGATGATTGTTCTGCCTCTTGGGTTGACAGATAATGCCGAGCCCAAGCCTACCTGCTTCAGCGGTAGGTTAGCGAGGCTGCATGCTCTATCTCGCCCCCCTCCCCCATAGGTGCTCCAGCCGTTAAATAGCTGAATTCGCCATCTACTTCAGTTGCTCACCAGAACAGACACTGTGCTCCTCAAGCCAACGCCGGAACAAGAAAGGAAGCTATTCAGTCTTGCAGAGCAGTCCTCATTACTGTGGAACCAGGCCAACTATGAAAGAAGGCAGGCTTATTTCAAACACAAAAAGATGCCCGGATACGCAAAACAGTGCTATACGCTCAAGACATCACAACACTTCAAAGCTATAGGTACTGGAAAGGCACAACCCCTTCTGAAAAAGCTCGCAGAATCATGGCAATCGTTCTGGGAGCTGAAACAGATTCAGGCTCAAGGCAGGCTGCGTGCACCACACATCAAAAGGATAAGCCCACCCAGATACTGGAAGGACAGAACAAAAGCAAAAGAAGAAGAGCAGACTGAAATCAAAATGTTCTGTGTGCGAAACGACTGCTACAGGATAAAAGGCAACAGAGTCATCCTTGCCAAGGACTTGAAAGTACAGTATGCAACAGACAGGATAAGGAACGGAAAGAAGGGAAGGCTAGACGTAGTATACGACGAACTGAGCAACAGGTGGTATGCGCACATCCCGGTCAAAGTAAAGCGGCGTACAAGGCCGCATCAGACAACCAAGAAGCACGGTTCAGTAGACCTTGGGATATGTAACATTGCCACCCTGTATGTACCTGATGAAAGACCGCTGATATACTCTGGCAGGTCTGTGCTGTCAGACTGGGTATACCACACAAAAAAGATAGCAGAACTACAATCACAGCTAAAGCAAAAGCAGTACACGTCCAAGA
>CAZPIL010000094.1:0-6306 GCA_964586705.1 uncultured Nitrososphaera sp.
AACTAACCAATGCTCAGATGGAAGCCTTGAATCTTGCATCCAAAGCTGAGAATCAAGGCATTGAAGAAGAAACAATAACATGGATGATGACATATATCAACACATTCCAGCACTTCTTGATATGATAGAAACAGGAGATGAACGTCGTAAGAGAGAATTAGCAGAGGCTCTGATGGAAGAAGAGAATTGTTCAATTCAAGATGATTTGTCATAGCTCCTGTACTTTGGTCGGGCAGACATCGACCCTAAACGCTACCTCAAATACTATTATTGTATCAATTAGTTTCCTGCATATAGAATCAATATCGGGTTCTGTTAACTTGATGGGCGACAGGTATGGGTGTTAGCTGTCGGGTGCCGGGCGAGTAAATTACGGAATCTCTTTTGAACCATGAAGTCGTTTCAGAGGTGTTATCACGAATTTGTACATCTCTTCATCAGCAAGACTAGTAATAGCTTGCCACACTTCATTTGATTCGATGATTTTGAACATACTTGTTTTTGAAAATAGATACTTCATAGTAGCATCCATTCTCTTCATGATGAATAAAATGAATGGCACATAGTTCTTGTAATCACCTTCTTGCAGTGCGGTAAGGTATTCACTCCGCTGTTCTTTTGTGATGTATATGGGCGGATAACCATTTCGCGTGAGCATGAAGTTCAGAATAACCCTGCCAGTTCTGCCATTTCCATCTATGAAGGGGTGTATCAATTCAAACCTTTGATGAAATACCGAAGCCAGTTCTAATGGATGTATTTTCCTTTCTAATCCACTTCTGTAATACTCCAATAATCCCGTCATATCATCTTTGATTCTGTCAACCCGCGACGGCGCGGCCGCCAAGCCTACTATTGATACCTCTGTTGTCCTGTATTTCCCCCCGTCTATGAGCTTGCCGCGCCTGTCTCTGACTCCTGCCATCAATTCCTTGTGTATTCGTTTGATGAGTTTTTCATCAACAATGTCTCCTTCATAGTGCTTGAGATATTCTCTGAGTATTTTGAAGTTATAGACTTCATTTATCTCGTTTGGCTCTTTGTTTCTCGGTGATGCATCGTGTATTAGTAGATTGTACGTTTCGCCCTCAGAAAGTGTATTTCCCTCTATCGCGGTAGTACCATGAACATAGCTTACAAAAAAGTTAGTTTCAAAGTCTTCTAATTCTTCAGGTTTTAGATTCTTCTTTGTAAAATCATGGATGGCTTTAGTCAATTCGAATACGTCTTTGTCTTCGCTATCTATAGGCAGGTATTCGAACCTCAAATCATTGTCTGTAATCAATTTTTGCAGTTTGAAAATCTTTGTAATATGTTTGACTATTGCCACTATGCGCAAGTTTGATAACTCATCTGGCGGGCTATCAGTTCTTCCAATGTACGTTGTAACGACTTCATACTTTCCATTTACGGGAATGTTATCTTGGAAGTAGAAATATTCTCTGTCATTATCTCGTTTAACCACTAAGGTCATACCTACTCCTCTTCCCCATCACTATCAAGGTAGCCTAACTAAATAAATGTTCTCTTATAAGAGACGTATCGCTATGAAATAGGCTTATTTTAAGAGAGTTTATATATACAGGCATGTCTATTGTAACATGAGAAATGAAGAGAAACCCCGTGGCACAGGGATAGAGAGAAAGTTATGCGTGGTCTAAAGAAGGTCGATACTGTAATTCTACCCGGTTACCAGCTCTATCACAACTATTTTAGAGAACATGAAGGTCTGGATGGAAAAACCCCTGCGAATACAGAATGCCAAGTTTGAGATGACCATCATAAAGTATCAACCGCCGACAGCTAACACCCATACCTGTCGCCCATCAAGTTAACAGAACCCAATATCGAAATATGTTAATAAGATCGATGACAACCCGTAACACGGCGTAAACCTGTGCAAAAAGATGTAATAGAGAAGCTCGCGGCTCTCGTCACCGCTGCCTTTGGCCTTGTTGCAGCCTTGGCATGGAACAGTGCCATCCAAGAAATTTTCAGGACTTACTTTGGTGAACAGAGCGGTATCTGGGCCATGGTAACATATGCTATAGTGGTCACCATATTAGCCGTGTTTGTAACCATCTGGATTGGTAGAGTATCTACCAAGGCACAGGGCAAAAAGGAATAGGATAATAGCACAATGGGTGAGGGACCATGCTGCCCCCAATGAAAGCTACTTCCACTGATAGCCAGTGCCTCGGAACTCTAGCTTGGCAGGATTGAACTCTGTTTCCATCACCATGATAAGGTCGTTCATCCACTTTAGCTCTTCAGCGTTTGTAAAGCCGCTTACTATTATGACTCCCCGGGCGTTGTCGTCCTGTCCAATCCTATACTTTTCATGTGCCCACCAGAGGAACTGCTGACGTTTTTCAGTAGTCAGGACGCCGCGGTATTCGGCATTGGCTATACCATGCGGATACTGCCTCATGGTTCCAGAGCCCATGTTCATGCCGCTTGGAAAGTTGCCGGTGCCTTTAACGTCAGATGCAAAGCTGACCGCCATCTTTACGCCTTCGACAGGATGGACATCCTCTACCTTTATGCTAGTTATCTTGCCTGCTTCTTCAAAGAGTTTTTCTCCTAAAGCCATGACTCGTATTATACACGTCAAAGAATAAATCATTTGTCTATAGGCTAGACGAGGAGGGGGCAAGGTCGAGTATGATAGACACCCAGCTGTTATCGCGCAGTATGTTTTCTACCACGAAAGCACTAATCGATTTTAAAGAAGAAAGAGGATGAGGAAGGGGAAGAAGAGAAGGAGAAGGATGTTGTCGTAATTTGGCGGCAAGCTGTCGTCGATGTATTGACAGTTAGACAAACAAAAGGCACGGATATAGCCAGCCAGCCATCCTACCTGCCTAGGTACATCCACCGCCTCTTGCGACATCGTGCGCACCATCTTCGAGCGGATTACCATATGACGCATCGGGGTTTGAAGAGTTGAAGCAGCTCCACTGGAAATTGCCAGCCACGGCCGAGCTTATCAGGCCATAGACTCCTCCAACTAGCCACAGCGGTATGAAGGTGTCGCCAAAGTACGTGTATTGCCTCGAATGATAAAGTTCGTGCGCAAAGAGCGAGTTGTCTGTGTCGCCCTGCCAAATGTTGACGGTTGCCCCCAAAGTCACTGCTGAAAAGTTTGAAGAGCTCGTATCATACTGGAAGGCTATTACGCCTCCTTTGAACCACTCAACATCTCCCCAAAGCCCAAAGCCAGTGCCAAACCCTCCTATCAAAAGTCCCACAGTGGATGTGACAGGCGAGGCTGCAAACTTGATTGCAAAGCTCAAAAAGCCAAGGAAGCGATGGCCAAACGAATCGCCCATTGACGCCTGGTCAAGCGCTCCCGTGATTGCAGGCGCTGCCAGTTGCGCCGCGCCCACCACAATAACCGCCCCTATACCCAGCGTGTTGTATGTGAGCCACGCGATGCCGGCGCCGGCTATTCCGGCCATTAGCATCTCGCCGATGTGTACGTCGCTTCCACTCACGGCGGCATTTATCAGATAGGCTGCAACTCCTACCACAAAGCCAACTGCTGCCACAATCAGATCATCTATTCCAAACCAGAGGCCGTCAGGGTCGACAATGTTGACGGGGTTGTTCAGAACGTAGCAGTAGAGGCGCAGGCTGCGCGGATTTCTAAAGAACTTTTCTGGCTGCTGCTCCAAAAAGAGTGGATCGGGTGTCAGGAACCTTCCATAGGAAGGCAGGTAGTCCCTTCCGCCAAAGAACTGCAGGCCCGGAACTTCCTCGTAGAGCTTGCCGTTGTAGTGGAACGGATCCTCTGACGTGTCGTTGTTGTCAATGGAGATCTTGCCAAACGCGTAGTAGCTTTCCTGGCCCAGGTAGCCGCCGGTTGCGAGATCCGTCTGGCAGGTGTGGCTGCCCAGGTGGTCCTTGTGAAAGATAACACCGTGATCTTGTCCTGTTTCTTCTTCGTGTGTAAACAGAGCTACTGGCCCCGTCTCGTCAAAGATGACCCTTTGCTTTCTTGCACCCGTCACAAAATATGCATCATCAAAGTTAAGCGTCGTCTGAGTGCTACCGTTCTTTGTTGTTATCGTGGTGATTACCCGGGCACTGTTGTGGTCGTAAACGTGCTCGACTTCCGTGCCGTCTGGCTGGACTGCCCTGATGAGGCGGTTCTTGGCGTCGTAGGAATACTGGATGCCTGAGCCCTCTTTCATGTTGCCCGACCCGTCGTATTCAAATTCGTCTGCGCGCCCTTGTATGCCGGTCAATTGGTACGGCGCCCCGTCGTTTTCGTACAAGAGTTTGTTATTGCCAAATGATTCAGGATATTTCAGGATGTTGCCCCTGTCGTCATAGGCGTACTCATGCTCGTAATCTCCCGAATCATTTACTCCTGAATCTGACACAAGCTGGTACAGCTCGTCGTAGACAAACTCCCTGTCGTTTTTCACATGCCCTGCAACGTTGGCCTCGTCCAGTATGGAGAGAATGTTGCCGACAGGGTCGTACAAGTATGAAAGGTCCTGGTACTTTTTGGTGCCATCTGGAGAATCTGTCACCATCTTGATCTGCCGGAAGTTGCTATCGTATTCAAACTCGGTTACAACGCCGCTGGCATATTCAACTCTTGTGCGCTTTCCCGTTGGACCATATGAGATCTTGTTCACGATGTTGCTTATAGATTCTAAAAGACCTCCCTTGTTGTAACCGAGATCTACAGAAAAGCCGTCAGGGTAGGTTACCTTGCGGACCCTCCCAAGTATGTCCAAGTCGTACTTCATAGTAAGCGGAGCAGAGCCGGGAAATGTGCGCGTCTTGCTCTTTACTCCCTTGCAGCATGTATAGGAATATGTTATCACGCCAAACGGTCCCGTGACTTTGACAAGATGTCCCTTTGGATGATCCTCTGCCGATCCTGCGTCATAGACATAGCTTTCCTGCAGGTCTCCGCTGGGTCCTCCAAACCGGGTCTCGATAACCCTATTGAGGTCGTCATACTTTCTGTAAAGTACGTCTCCCTTGCCGTCGGTACGCTCGACGACATTGCCCTCAGAGTCGTAGAGGTAGGTAAAGGTTCCAGAGTCCCTGTACTTGCTTCTTATCCTCCTTCCCAGCGCGTCATAAGTATTTTCAACAAAGGTAGAACCGTCAGTCTCTGCGCGTGTCCTTCTTCCCAGCGCGTCGTAGGTGTAGCGGGTGATGAATTCTCTGCCCTTGGTCCTCTCTACAACTACGACAAGGCGTTCTTGGGCATCGTACCACTCTGTCCTAGGAGTGTTAAAGCTGTCATTATTGCCCGAATCATCCATCATCTGGTCGAGTGCGTCATGGTCCCATTTTGACGAAAGTTTGTATTCTGTTCTGAACTTGTTGCCTGCGGCATCTTTACGGAATATGCTTCTCCCCATGGCATCAAAATGGTATTCAGTAAATGATTGTGATTGTGGGATGTCGTCGCTGCTAAAACCCATCGAGGAAGCAAAATAGGCCGCGGTTTCGCCGACCAGCCTGCCCTTAGAGTTGTAGCGCTTTGCACCGCTTGCCACTATCCTGCCCTCTTCAGCCTCAGAGCGCACCTGGAGGCTCTCTCCCGTCGCGTCCAGGTAGGTGATGCGCTTGTGCTGGGTGCCCCCGCTCTCGTCCCTTGTGAGCGTGACGATGTGTGGGTTGGGATCGTCCTGGGCAGAATACTGGAACTCGATTTGCGGCTTTTCTTTTGGATCGTCATGCCGCCTTATGGCTATGACCCTTCCGGCACCATCGTAGACGTACTCCTTTCTTATGTCGTTAAAGTCGGTGTACGCAGTCACCGAGCCGTAACCATACTCGTACTCTACCTTTGTTGTCAAGTCATGCGGGGAGATTATTTCAACAGGGTAGATGCCGTGTTCGTCAAACTTTATTCTAGTCGTCTTGCCCCGGCCGTTTCTGCGCTCTACAGGGTTGCCCCGTGAATCGTGCCTCTGCGATACCTTGTCTATGTACAGGCCCTCTCCCAGAACAGGATCGGTGTCTTTGATGTAGCCAAGCGGGGCCATGTCCAGAGACCCGTAGACCTGATCTGCAAGTGCCTCTGTCATTGCAAAGTGCCTCTCGCGAGAAATGTTGCCCTTTTCGACTTGGCCTGCAGGCAGGCCGACAAAGTCGGGGCCGTCGTAGTAGACTATTTTGCCAGAGAGCAGGTTGCCGGCTCCATCCGTTGTGATTTCACGACAGGGCAGACCGACCAGCCACAGAGAGATATTCTTGGCATAGTGCGTCTCTTTTTTGAGGACGCTTGACTGCTGCACTGTACCCTTGTCGTCGTGCCAGCGGCTCTCCCTT
>CAZPIL010000095.1:0-6215 GCA_964586705.1 uncultured Nitrososphaera sp.
GGTCGAAGTCGCTAAAAAGGTAGTTAAAAGTAATACAACAGAAGGGTAACCTGTACTAAAGTGAAAATAGAGGGTGGTTCCCTACGTCGCTTGTAGAGAACCTTCTAGTAATAATTCATTGCCTGCTAGCCTGTTCTTTTGGGGTCCACTACTTCCTTCAAACATCAGGCCTACCGACTCGCCTGATTTATCGGGGAATACTGCACTCTCTGACGTTTCACCACGTAAAAACAGCCTCATGATATCTCCTGAACTCTCTTCAACCACAAGTGCACTTAGTCTGAAAGCGCTGTGCTGGAGTGAGTAGAGGGCATATCCTATTTCGACCGAGTAGGTATTTTCCCCGATCTCTACATTTCCTCCTGTAACTGCCATTATAACTATTGCAGGATTGGACTTCCAAACAGTCAGATCCACTCCTGCCATCCCGACTTGTTGTTGTTCGTCAACAGTCGTTCCTGTTGCAACAAGCGTATAGTTGAGGTCAGATGCAAATAGCAATGGAAGATCTTGTTTGGTCTCTGCGACCCTTTTCCTTACTTCCTGAACCTTTGATATTATTTTCTCCCGTTTTTCTTTGACTTTTTCTGTTACTTCAAACCTTTGCTCAGAATCTTCGCCCACAGTAAATGTGTCAAAGCCGGCCAATACCATATCAGTGTCCTCTATTGAAACATGGCAGCCAGAATAAGTGCCTGCGTCTAGGGCAATTTCTGTCTCGAACTCGCTTTCGCCATCTTTGACTTCAAGTGAATCATCAAAGTTCATGCTTATCTCGGGCTCTGAGCATGCAAAGGTTACACTGTAAAGACCATCTTCCAAGTCCAGGTCGCTTCTTTCGACTTCAACCTCTATGCTATTGTCGTCAGTTTCGAGCTTGATTTTAGATTCTGACTCTGTTTCTCCTCCTTCCATCTCTTCTTTGAGCCTGTCATCTCGCTTTTCTGACTCTTCGTTTCTGTCTTCATCATTTTCTCCTCCTGCTTTGGTTTCTTTATCTGTCCCTTCATTGGCAGGAACGATGAATGGCTCAAACGAGGCCAAGGTCATTTTCGGCTCGTCCAGAGCTACTTCACATTCTGTGTAGGTGCCATTGGTTAACTGGAATTCGACTTGGAGATCACCTTCTCCCTCTTCGACTTCAAATGCCTCTTCGAATGCCTTGGTTGTAGGAGGCTCGGTGCAAGTGAAAGTCGCATTGTAAATGCCGTCAGCAAGATCCATGTCTTCCTTTTCAACTTTAATCTCTACTGCATTGCCCTTGACTTCAAGCTCTACTTTGGATTTTTCATCGTGTTCTTCTCCTACTTTTTCATCCTCCGACCCTTTTTCCGCGTCATCATGCTCATCTTCAGACTCTATTTCAGACTCTTCTTCTGAGCTATCATCATTTTCGTCACCGTCATCATCATCATTATTACTCTGTGCAAAAACAGGAGTTAATGGTGCTGTAATTATAGCACCTGAAAGTACAGATGTTGATAGAACCATTGCAAGCAGAACAGCAAAAAGTTGTTTTGGATCTTGCATTATGGATTTTATATAAAAAAATTATATATATAAGCACTGTGACTGTGACCTCTACAGTCATACTCTGCTTTTTAAATGCGAAGGTGTGGCAAGGGACTTTTCTTTAACGTCTGCCTAGGCTGTCGCCATATCTGAACTAGGATGGCGATAACGCCTAAATACCCATACAATGCCGTATTGAGCAGATAGTTAAAAATAGCGATAGCGCCAATAACGCTACCGCATAATCAGGAGGAAAATAGAATGGGTAAAATAATTGGCATTGATCTTGGAACGAGCAATTCGGCAGCCGCTTCTATGATAGGTGGCAAGCCATCGATTATTCAAGCGGCAGAGGGTACTTCTGTGGGTGGCAAGGCATTCCCATCGGTGGTCGCCTTTACAAAAGATGGCCAACTCATCGTAGGTGAGCCAGCCCGGCGACAGATGATATCAAACCCTGAAGGCACCGTCATAGCTGCAAAGCGCAGGATGGGAACTGACTTCAAGTTCAAGGTCTGGGGCAAGGAATACACTCCTCAGCAAATCTCATCCTTCATACTGCAAAAAATAAAAAGAGATGCTGAAGCATTTCTGGGAGAGACTGTTGACAGGGCAGTCATAACCGCTCCTGCATACTTTAATGATAACCAGCGGCAGGCTACAAAGGACGCCGGTGAAATTGCGGGCCTGCAGGTGGTCAGAATAATAAACGAGCCTACGGCCGCGTCGCTTGCCTACGGCCTTGGCAAGTCTGATAGGGACCTCAAGATAATGGTCTTTGACCTTGGCGGAGGCACGTTAGACGTTACGATAATGGAAATGGGTGGAGGCGTATTCCAAGTCAAGAGCACTTCTGGTGATACCCAGCTAGGCGGCACCGACATGGACAATGCGCTTGTCGAGTATGTCGTCAATGAGTTCCGCAAGCAGTCCGGCGTCGACGTGAGAAATGACAACGCGGCCATGATGAGGGTGCGCGAGGCGGCAGAAAAGGCCAAGATAGAGCTCTCAAGCGTCGTAACCACGGAAATCAACCTGCCGTTTCTTGCATACGACCCGGGCGGTCCAAAGAATCTCATACTGCCGATAACAAGGGCCAAGCTCGAAGAACTGCTCAGGCCAATTGTAGAGCGCTGCCGTCAGCCCATGCTTCAGGCACTCCAAGACTCCAAGCTGACTCCACAGCAAGTAGACAAGATAATCCTGATTGGCGGACCGACAAGGATGCCGATAGTAAGGCAATTTGTCGCGACAGTGATGGGCAAGGAGCCTGAACGTGGGATCGATCCGATGGAGGCAGTAGCCATGGGCGCTGCAGTGCAGGGTGCCATCATAGCAGGGGACGTATCGACTGACATACTCTTGGTTGATGTCACCCCTCTGACACTTGGAGTCGAAGTTCTAGGCGGTCTGAAAGAACCTCTGATAGATCGCAACACGACCATACCTACTAAAAAGAGCAAGGTGTTTACAACGGCGGCAGACTACCAGACCGCAGTCACGATACATGTCGTGCAGGGTGAGCGCCCGATGGCCTCTGACTGTGTCTCGCTTGGCATGTTCAACCTGTCTGGCATTCCGCCGGCACCACGGGGCGTTCCACAGATTGAAGTAACGTTTGACATAGACGCAAACGGCATACTCAACGTCGCAGCAAGAGATATCGCCACGCAAAAGGAAGCCAAGATAACGATCACTGCAAACAACAAGCTGTCAAAGGATGAAATAGAGAGGCTGAAGAAGGACTCGGAGCAGTTTGCCGATGCCGACAGGAAGAAAAAGGAGGATGCAGAGGTCAAGAATGAGGCCGACAACCTGGTTTATGCTGCTGAAAAACTAAAGCAGGATCTAAAAGAGAAGGTTAGCCCCGAGCAGCAACAAAAGGTGGACAAGGCAGTACAGGAACTTCGCGATGCAATAGCTAGCAACAATATGGAAAGCGTCAAAGCCAAAGTGCAGGATCTAAAGAACGTACTTGCAGAGATCAGCGCGGAGGCCTACAGGAGCGCAGGCGCAGCGGCAGCAGGAGGCGCTGCAGGTGAGCCCGGAGCACAACCCGGACCACAGGCAGGTCCACAAACAGGATCGCAACCGGGACCGCAAGGCGCGCAACCGTGATCACATTGAAAGTCCAAGGTGAGCTCTTGTGAGCAAGCGGGACTATTATGATGTCCTTGGGCTCCAAAAGAACGCAAGCAAGGATGACATCCGGGGAGCCTATCGCAAGCTCGCCCTGAAATACCATCCAGACCGAAACAAGGAGCCCGGCGCAGAGGAAAGGTTCAAGGAGATCTCGGAGGCTTACGCCGTGCTTTCAGATGACGAGAAGCGTAAGCGCTACGACACGTACGGCCATGTTGATCCCGGTGAGGCATTCCGGGGATCAGAGGCCAACTTTGAGGAGGTATTCCGCGACATGGGTGGCTTTGGTGGATTTTCGAGCATCTTTGAGCAGTTCTTTGGCCGGGGAGGGGGAGGCTTTGGCTCAGACCTGTTTGGGTTTGGCAGGCGCAAGGGTCGCGACCTTGTATACGACATGGAGATGACGCTTGAGGATGTGCTGAAAGGAAAGAAGGAAGAAGTAGAAGTCCCCCGGCTAGAAAAGTGCGGTAGCTGCGGTGGCACAGGTACCGCAGACGGCACAAAGCCGCGCCGGTGCAGCGTCTGCAATGGCAGGGGACAGACCCAGCGCGTCTATACCCAGAGCCGGTTTTCTACATTTGTGTCTGTAGAGCCGTGCAGGACTTGCCGGGGCAGGGGAGAGATAATAGACAGACCGTGCGGCACTTGCAATGGTTCTGGCAAGGCGCAAAAGATGAAGAAACTAAAGCTGGAGGTTCCGCCCGGGGTAGAAGACGGCATGGTGATGCAGTTGAGGGGCGAAGGCGAAGAGTCTGAATCCGGCATTCCGGGCGACCTTGTGGTGAACATCCGCGTAAAGCCGCACGAGCGCTTTGAACGGCTGGAAAACGGCAATCTGCTTTACAAGCAAGACGTCAGGTTCACAGATCTTGCGTTAGGCTCGGAATACAGGATACCTACAGTTGACGGATCTGAAAAACTAAAGATACATTCTGGTACACAGACAGACGTACTTATCCGCCTGAAGGGCAAGGGGCTCCCACGTTATGGCGCCACCGGCAGGGGGGACATTCTGGTCAAGCTGAACGTAAAAGTGCCGGAGAAGCTCACTGACAGGCAAAAGTCGCTCTTGAAAGAACTTGAGAGAGAGTTTGACGGGCAAGAAAAACGCTAAAATAGAATTTTGGCCATCCTATCAGTATGTCCTCACCCTTTGATGAATGGTTCGGAAGAAGGCGCCGCTCATGGTTCCCAGACATAGACGACATGATGAAGGAAATGGAACGCATGATGCAAGAAGCGTTCAAGAACTTTGAGCAGCAAGTCCCCAAGACTCTTGTCCGAGAGCGCAAGCTGGAAGATGGAAGCACTGTAAGGGAAATGGGGCCAATCGTGTATGGATACTCTGTCAAGATAGGCCCTGATGGTAAGCCTGAGGTCCGCAAGTTTGGCAACATAGATGCCATGCCCCACCTGCTCGGCGGCGGGCTATCTGTGAGAGAAGAGCGAGAGCCATTGGTGGATGTCATGAAAAGCTCTGACGAAGTCCGTGTCGTGGCCGAAGTGCCGGGTGTCAATAAGGAAGAGCTCAAGGTATCGGCCAACGAAGACACAGTCACCATTGAATCTGTAACCGGCACGCCGCGCTACCACAAAAAGGTAAACTTGCCGGAGGCAGTTGATCCCAAGACCGCCAAGTCGACATACAAGAACGGCATTCTGGAAATAGCATTCAAGCTGAAAAAGAAAGGCGAAGGTGGCGTCTCCATAAAGATAGAGTGAGTGGCACAAAACAATATTATTCTAGTCGCCAGATAGCACCCTCCAAAGCGGGGGTCGCCCAGCCTGGTCAAAGGCGTGAGACCAGATTATGATTATCTGGCACGATGCTCAGATGTCTCGACCGACTGGGATACCTCATTCCTTAGGGATTCGTGGGTTCAAATCCCACCCCCCGCACTTTTTCATCCATCTCGTGTACCAGTGATCAAAATTTGACCCCCGCTCGTTATTACTAGAACCCATCTCATAAACACCTCCTGAGCAAGATCATCATGCAGCCTAGCTGGACAAATCCCAAAAAGTTCTGTGAATAATAGTCATAGCGCACCTGTATTCGCCGGAAATTCTGCAACCATGCAAACAGCCGCTCTATCTTCCATCATCTTTTGTATCGACGCAGCACGCGTCCGTCCTGCGTTTTTGGCCGCTTGCGAAAACCTGCCAGCCTGTGCGGCGCTATCATTTCGATACCATGCTCTATGGCCAGCCTGTAATCAAGCTGGTCACTATCGTACGACCTGTCTCCAATCAGACGCGAGGGATTCTCATCAGTGACAAAACACTGGGAGATAGTCTCTTCAACAAGGGCGACCTCATGCAGCGAAGTAGTAGACGCAGCGTGTATGGCGACAGGAAGACCAGTGCCAGCTGCAATTGCCATGACCTTCGTACCCTTGCCCCTCCTGGTCGCTCCGACATCGTCGCCCCTTTTTTCGCTATGACAAACGTACCGTCGATGTGGCATTCTGATAAATCCAGACCGCCACGCTCATGCAGGTTGTCGGCCACCGTTCCACCAGCCGCGGTTGCCCTGGCGCTCCGACTGGCGAACGAAGTGC
>CAZPIL010000096.1:0-6210 GCA_964586705.1 uncultured Nitrososphaera sp.
TAGCTCTATTTTCCAAACAGTCTGGAGAGCTAAGGCTTTAAGGTCGTCAGGCCCTATGTACCGTATATGTCTCTGTCGTCGCTCTTTACGAGGCCGCTTCTCCTATATGATGATGGATGCGGCCCCTGCACCCGGTTTGCACGGGCGGCAAGTGCACTCTCAAGGGGCTGGATCAGGACAGCCGGCCACAGTTCTCACAAAGCCTCAAAGGCCAAGACTGCGGTCTTTGCCGCTAACTATGATGCGACTAGGATGTTCTGGATCATCAACAGGCGCGGTGCGTTTGGGGCTAGATCTGGGCTTATTCCTCTTGCACGCGAAATAATGGCCGGCTGGCTCAAAGGCGGCAAGAACGATGACACATTTTCGGCCCCCCTGCGCCCTTCATGCAGCGCGCCGAATAGTACTTTGCGCCGCCTTGGAGGGCTGTTGTCCAATGGTGCCGCCTTTCGTTTTTGATCATCTTAAAATAGAGATGGAAGTTCAACTTTCGGCATGGCCCAGATCAAAGTTGAGAAGGCAAAGATAGACCAAAAACAGACCTCTCTTCTGATAATTGGCGTCTTTGAAAATGAGCAGAATTTTTCGCAGTCAAAGGAGCTAGACCCTGCCGTCCTGACGTACATAAAGGAGACACTTGACGATAAGGACTTTCGCGGAACATTTGGATCAAGCATGATAGTATACACACTTGGCAAGGGGCCCATGAAGAAGATATTGTTGCTAGGTCTAGGCAAGCGTAAGCAGTTCACCGACGAAATGGCCCGCATAGCGTCTGGCAAGGCCGTGCTAAGGGCTAGGGAGCTTGGCACAAAAGAGTTCTCCCTCCTACAGTTCTCAAACCTTGATGAGGGTCTGGTGGAAGCCATGACCGAAGGCATTGCGCTTGCACTCTACTCATTTGACAGATACAAAGCACCCGACCCCGAAGCGGTAAGGGTGGAGGAGGTAACGATACTGATAAACTCGGATTCATCACGCTTTCAGATGATAGCAGAGAAGGCGAGCCATGTTGCAGAAGCAGTCAACTTCGCCCGGGACCTTGGTAACCTGCCTCCAAACGACTGCCCGCCAGCACACCTTGCTTCCATAGCAATGTCACTTGCATCCGATTATGGAATGAAGGCGCGCGTGATAGAGCGCTATGAGATGGAGACAATGGGCATGGGGGGGATAGTAGCAGTGGGCAAGGGCAGCAACAACCCGCCAAAGCTGATAATCTTGGAATATAACGGGGCAGGCGACACCAAACCTTACCTGCTTGTGGGAAAGGCAGTCACCTTTGATACTGGTGGCATTTCGCTCAAGCCTGGCGATAAGATGGATGAGATGAAGTTTGACAAGTGTGGGGGGTGCAATGTGCTTGCGCTTCTGCGCGCGGTCGCGTCGATGAAGCTTGCAATCAATGTTATCGGGATTGTGCCTTCAGTCGAGAACATGCCATCTAGTACCTCATACAGGCCCGGCGATATCATAAAGATGTACAATGGCAAGGCTGTCGAGGTCTTGAACACTGATGCTGAGGGTAGAATGATACTTGCAGACGCACTTGCTTATGGAATCGCAACCTATAGTCCCAAGGCTGTCATAGATATGGCGACTCTGACTGGGGCCGCGATAATCGCGCTTGGTGCCAATGTCGCGGCGCTTGTTGGCAATAACAAGCAGCTGACAGACAGAGTGCGCAGGATGGCAGAGAAAACCGGAGAGCGCATGTGGGACCTGCCGCTGTACGATGAGTTCCACGAGCAGATAAAGAGTACCTATGCCGACATTAAGAACATCGGCGGCAGGCCCGGCGGCGCAATTACGGCTGCAGCATTTCTATCAAACTTTGTTGGTACAGCGCCGTGGGTCCACATGGATATAGCTGGCACGGCATGGACGCAGGACGGAACCTATGAGAGGAGCTATAATCCCAAGGGTGCCACGGGCTTTGGAATACGCACGCTGGTAAAACTCCTGTCGGAGGAAGAAAAACCCGCGGCGTGATGACTCTTGCCTGTGTTCGATCTTGCTTCCGTCATCCGCCTGCTTTCAGAGCGGGGAATAAGCTGTAAAGTGGGGAGCATGGAGGACATAAGGCCGGAGTGGCGGCCGTATTTTGAACGATGGTTGAAAAACCGTGACGGATTTGTGACCATACACGGAGGAAACATCGACTACATCGGGATAGAAGAAGTGGTGCGAATGGGGCCATTTTTCGATGTGCGCTGTATAATAGTACATGACTTTGTTGCCTACGGCGATGACAATGCACACAACCTGCTTGACGCAAGCCCTTACTACCGGTTGAAAAACGGCAAGGTGACGGATCTCGGGTGGAGCGGCGGGGTGCTCTCGACCTATCTGTCAAAGGATGAGGAACTGACGCGGGCGCTTGCACAGAGAATAACAAGGGAAGAAGTCAAGCGTCTCAGAGTCAAGGCCCACGACTATTGTTGCATAATCGAGACTGGGGTATGGGATCCGGCAGGCCTTGCGGAAATATTTTGGATAATGGACATGATGGCCAAACATACCCGCATGCTCTTAAAAGAGGTCCATTTCGGAGAGAACTTGGATAGATAGGGGTAGATAATGCCAGCACTGCTGCTTCCCGACCGCTCACGCAGGTCAGTAACACAGCAGCGACGGCAGGTTTGACTTCCGGGTTCGGAATGGGACCGGGTCGCACCCTGCCGCTATGGCCGGCTTGGTTTATGCATACAGGATGGGCTAATTTAATCTTGTCCCCTGTCGCCGAGTCAAAAAAGTCAATAAAGTTACAGAGCTTTTGTTCACAATGGTTTTATTAGTTAAAGGGTAAACAGTAATATGACAAACCCGGAAGTTTCTAAAACTCGTTTTAGCCAAATGACACCCGCCGAAAGAGCCGAGGCTGTTAAAAATAATGCAAGAAGAGTCCGCGAATCTGCAATCGCGCTCAGGGAAACAATAAAGGCCCTGCGCGAATCTGGGGCTATACAGGAAATCTCTGCTGCCATTCATGAAGCATCGGTAGCCGCACGCGACACTGCGCGTGAAATTGACGATACAACACGCGAGCTAGAGCAGAAGGGTATCATAAAGGAAGCAGCGTCGGCTATCGAAGAGACTTCTCGTGCAACTCGAAACGCCGCCGAAAGAACAATGAATACCGCAAGCAGTATTTCTGGCGAGGCTCAGCACGTCAAGGAAGATATCAAGAAAGTAAAAAAAGACGTCGAGTCGCGCGTCGCGACATAGGAACAGCGGGTTCTAGAGCTGAACAGGAGAGATTAGATCGTGGCCGAAGGGAAGCTAGGCGACATAAGGGACACATCGGCTAATACTGCAGAGATACTGCGCCAACTGGGCTCGCCTGGTGTCCAAGAGTCGTTGGACAAGGCCAAGGAGATAACAGGTACGGTCAAAGAGATAATGGAGACGCTGAGGACGCCTGAATGGGTACAAAACATGGAAAACATACGCAAGATAGCTGATAAAATACCCGATTCGTCAGCCATGTCAGGAGATGGCGGATTCGGTGACGTGAAGGGATTGATACAATCAACCAAGAACGTAATGGATAATCTCACCCGGGAGGAAGGCGGTATCAAGGGCCGTGACCTGCAGGAGCTGAGCGTGGCGTTTAAAGAAATGATGCAGTCCTTCAAGGTGTTGATGGACGAACTTGCAGCAGGCGCAGCAGAATCAAACCGCTCGGGTTCCCTGCGCAATACAAAAGACGCCTCTGCGAGCCTGTCCAGAGCGTACAGGACTGCTACCAGCGGCTAGCGGTACGCGGCCTTACGTATCTTTCTTTTTCTCTTTTTACTACTGAACGTGCGGCGTCGACAAGCGATATATCAAATAATTATGAAAATCGCCACACCGATCTGAATTCAGATATATCCACTGGCTGTCATTGTAATTAGTTATAAGTATAGGCAAACGAGAATAGCCTCTGATTAACAGGCAGATATAGTTGTTAGGCAAAATGTCGACAAGTATAGGTATATAACGCATCCTTGTGCAGAATTGCCGCAAATGGGAGATGATCCGTCCTCTACTCACCGGGTTGCAGTAATGGACTATGAGCTGTGTCAGCCTCGTAAATGCGGGCTTGAGTGCATAGTCTACTGTCCGGTGAACAAGACTGGAGGCGAATGCATAGTCCAGCGAGAACCTGATGGCAAGGCGCTAATATCTGAGGATCTATGCACGGGCTGTGGCATTTGTGTGAAAAAGTGCCCGTTTGATGCCATAGTAATAGTTAACCTTGCAAAAGAGCTCTCCAGTGAAAAGATACATCAATACGGTGTCAACTCGTTTCGCCTTTACCGGCTGCCGACGCCCAAGAAAGGCTCTGTAGTAGGCTTGGTTGGAAGAAACGGCATGGGCAAGTCCACTATTGTAAACATGCTGTCTGGGAATATCCGGCCAAATCTGGGAGACTATGATGGTGAAGGTCAGTGGGATGCTGTCCTGAAATACTTCCAAGGTACCGAGCTAAAGTCGCACTTTGACAAAATTGCAAATAACCAGATGCGCGCATCGATAAAGCCGCAGCTGGTCTATATGATACCAAAGGCTTTCAAGGGTACGCCAAAGGAACTCTTGAAAAAATATGATGAGCGCAATGTTGCAGACAAATTGATAGCGCAGCTTGGGCTGCAAAACATACTTGACCGCGACCTTGATGCTCTAAGCGGAGGAGAGCTCCAGCGCCTTGCAGTAGCAGTCGCAGCGGCAAAAGATGCCGAGTATTACTTTTTTGACGAGCCTTCATCATACAACGACATCTACCAGCGCCTTGCAGTCGCAAAGGTCATGAAAGACCTTGCCAACGAGGGCAAGAGCGTGATGGTAGTAGAGCACGATATGACACTACTTGACTATCTTTCAGACTATGTGCACATCATATACGGCGAGCCGGGCGCCTATGGGATAGTCTCGACACTGCAGGGAACCAAGGTCGGCATCAACAGCTTTTTGGAAGGATTCTTGCCTGCAGAAAATGTGCGCTTTCGCGACAAGGCGTTCCGCTTTGAGATAGCAACATCTGAGGATGGCATGCTGCTTGATGTCGCCATCGCAAGCTACTCTGATATTACCAAAAAGTTCCCGTCATTTGAGCTACGCGTCTCGGCAGGCAAGATTCGCAGGGGTGAGATAGTAGGCATGGTAGGCGCAAACGCGCTTGGTAAGACGACTTTTATGCGCATGTTGGCCGGCGTCGACAAGCCCGATTCTGGCAAAATAGATGTAGGCGCCAAGATCTCGTATAAACCCCAGTACCTCAGTCAGGATTATGAGGGAGATGTGCGTTCGCTGATGTATGCTGCCTACCAATCTCCTATAGAGAGCTCGCCGGCAGAGGAGCAGATACTCCTACCACTGGGTGTGAAAAAGCTATATGAAAAAAGCGTCAAGAACCTTAGCGGCGGAGAGCTTCAGAAAGTCGCAGTTGCCGCGTCACTTCTGCGCCAAGCAGACATCTATGCGCTTGACGAGCCATCCGCCTTTCTAGACGCAGAGGACAGGATAGCTGTAGCAAAGTTTCTGCAAAGATATGTCAAGGCACAGGGCAAGTCTGCAATAATCATTGATCATGACATGCAGCTCATAGATCTGGTATCTGACAACCTTGTCATCTTCGAGGGTGAACCCGGTATAAAGGGCATGACGACAGCGCCAATGCGCAAGGAAGACGGGATGAACAGGTTCCTTGAGGCACTTGCGATAACCTACAGGCGCGACGAGACGACTGGCAGGCCGCGTGTCAACAAGGAAGGCGGCAGGCTGGACAGGGATCAGAAAGAATCGGGCAACTATTACTACGTCAAGCATTGACATGCCCCACATGCTCAAAAATGTGCTTACCGGCGTGCTTGACGCCGATGAAGCCGCGCAGGTTTATTCAGCTTTTGACCAGATAGGGGATATCGTCATAGTCAAGGTACCTGACAGCCTTGACGGTAAAAAGCTTCTGATAGCGCAGACCATACTCGCAAATGTCAAGACTGCTAAAGCAGTGTTTGCGCAGGCCTCTGCTGTGAGAGGTGACTTTCGTGTTCGTGATTTGGAGTTTCTAGCAGGCGAGAATCGAACGATAACAGAATACAAGGAGCATGGGTGCAGGTTCAGGGTAGATGTAGCAAAGACCTACTTTTCACCGCGATTGTCAACAGAGAGACAGCGCATAGCAGATCTGGTAGAAGACAATGAAACAATAGTTAACATGTT
>CAZPIL010000097.1:0-6173 GCA_964586705.1 uncultured Nitrososphaera sp.
CTACCCGTAAACGTTTAACAACTATGATCCAAATCACAAGCGTGTATTGATTGCGCCACATGGGCCAGATCCTGTCTTTATTGGCGTGCGCGGCGAGAACCCTCAAGTCGTCTTATCGGCGCTTTCTGTACTCCAGCCAGAGGAAGAGCTTGAGGGATCTATCGTGTTCCGTTCAAACCAGGGCACCAACATGCACTTGCGCACACAGCTTGACTTGCGTTCGGTGAAAGCATATACTTCGGGTTATGTCCAATGCGTTGTAAAGACAAAGCCGGTTGCGATGGAAGGTGGCCATGTATTTTTTGGAGTTGAGCAGGCTGGCGCAATCATGTTGGCTGCAGTGTACGAGCCGACAGGTCTTGCAGGCACCGCGGCAAAATTGGAACCGGGCGACAGGATAGAGGTTGGAACCGGTGTGCGCAAAGGCACAACAAAACATCCCAAGGTGCTCAACGTTGAATACCTGTCAGTACTCTCGCTTGCACCAGTATATGATATCCAGAACCCGCTATGCAAGGCATGTGGCAGGCGCATGAAGTCGGAAGGAAGGAACAAGGGCTACCAGTGCGATAAGTGCAAGTTCCGCGATGCGCACGCACAGAAAATAATGATAGAAAAAAAGCGCGCGTTGAAAGTTGGCCTCTACATTCCTACGCCAAAAGCGCACCGCCACCTCACAAAGCCAGTGCAGAGATATGGTATTGAGAAGAAGGAGAAAGAGAAGATAGCGGGGGGTGGATTTTCCGGATTTGCATCCTATTGAACCACCGATCTGCGGGTTATGAGCCCGCCGGGATGACCTGGCTTCCCCACCCCGCTGACAGCTCTTCTTACGCAGGGGAATATATCTCCTACTAAATTCAACGCAGGCTGCGTCAGAAACGCGCCTGCGCATAAGGTAAATTACTGCGACGATCGCCGCAGCGATTGCAGCCATATACAGAATATGCTGGAGCGCAACATGCGCGGTGTGCGCATAATTTATTTCTGCCTTGTGTCTTACGACCCGTATGAAAGTCAAGTCGGCAGACGACATAGACTTTGCCAAGCGCGGAGGGGTCATACCGGTGGTCGTACAGGATAAAAAGACCAAAGACGTACTGACTCTGGTCTACGCAAACAAGGAGGCAGTTTCCAAGACGATCGAGACAGGCAATGCATGGTTCTTTAGCACGTCGAGGAACAAGCTCTGGTTGAAAGGTGAAGAATCTGGCAATACCCAGCCGGTCCATGAGATACTAGTCGACTGCGACTCGGACGCGTTGCTTTACATCGTCGACTCTGACAAACCTATGTGCCACACAGGTGAGCGGACGTGCTTTCATAATGTAGTAGAAAAGATGTGATATCACACATATTTTACAGATTTTATTAACAAATAAATGAGAATTTAACGTATATGATAGTTAAGTGCCACGATATACAATAGCAAGAAAGTTAAGTAATACTAAAATATGCGCAGCGAAGTTCTAATAATAAACTTTCAGAGAGATGGGCGTAATCATGGGTAATATCAAGTTCTTAAAGTGCCGGGAGTGCGGCAAAGAATACGATCCACAATTCCGCTATGTATGCGAGGAGTGCTTTGGCCCCCTCGACGTTTACTACGCTGAGCAAAAGATTGACAGGCATGTCTTTGAGACAAGGGAAAAGACATACTGGCGCTACTTCGAGCTTCTGCCCGTAAAGGACAAGAGCAACATAGTCAGCCTGAATGCGGGGCTGACACCACTGCAGTATGCAGACAGGCTCGGTAAGCGATTGGGTCTGAAAAATGTCTATATCAAAAATGATTCCGTGAATCCCACTTTTTCGTTCAAGGACAGGCCGGCCGGCGTCGCCGTATCAAGGGCAAAGGAGACGGGATTAAAGGCGGTCGGTTGCGCGTCAACAGGTAATCTGGCTTCTGCTACGGCAGCACACGCGGCAAAGGCTGGACTTCCATGCTACATCTTTGCGCCCTCCGACATAGAACATGTCAAGATAGCACAGGCGCTTTCCTATGGAGCAGAATTTGTGGCAGTGGAAGGCACGTACGATGACGCAAACAGGATCGCCTCTATGATCGGAGATTCAAAGGGCTACGGCATCGTCAATATCAACATGAGGCCCTACTACGTCGAAGGATCAAAGACTCTTGCATACGAGGTTGCTGAGCAATTAGGATGGCAGATCCCCGACAGGCTGATAATACCGGTAGGCTCGGGCGCGATGCTCAACGCGATCTGCAAGGGCTTTGAGGAGCTGCATCAGCTTGGCCTAGTAGACAGTGTCAAGGATCTGAAAATAGTCGCGGCGCAGCCGCATGGGTGTGCACCCATAGTTGACGCATTCAAGAAAGGTACAGACGAGGTGATCCCGGTGGAACGCCCGGAGACAATTGCAAAGAGCCTTGCGATAGGCGACCCGGGCGACGGGTTGTATGTATTGAAGCGTCTGAAGCAATATGGCGGCATTGCCGAAGAGGTGAACGATGAAGAGATAACTGACGGTATCATGACACTTTCGCAGACAGAAGGCATCTTTACGGAGCCGGCCGGCGGCGTATCAGTCGGTGTACTGAAAAAGCTCGTCGATGAAGGCAAGATCGACAGGGATGAGAGAGTCGTCTGCTACGTTACAGGCAATGGTCTCAAGTCCACAGAAGCAATTATAGGTCTGCTGCCAAAACTCAATGCTATCAAACCGGACGCAGAAGTTGTATCGGCAATGATAAAGTGATCAAGATGGCTAAAGTTGAATTCACTGTACCTTCGATATTGAACAAGGGGCAGGGCGAGAAGAAGCTCCCTGTTGAGGCCTCGGATTTACAGGAGGCATTCAACAAGGTATCAGAGCAGATGGGTGACGATTTCAAGCGACGTGTTTTCGATCACAATGGCAAGCCCAGATCGCTCATCAACATCTACGTCAATGGAAAGAATATGCGCTTTTCTGGCGGCATGACAACGGCACTCAAGGACGGCGATACGGTTTACATATTGCCGGCAGTAGCAGGCGGTGCGGAACTTTCAAGTGACGAAATGCAGCGCTACTCAAGGCAGGTTATGCTTGAGGAGATCGGCTTTGAGGGAATGGAAAAACTAAGGGCCGCAAAGGTATGCGTAGTTGGGGCAGGGGGCATAGGCAACCCTGTCGTTACTCAATTGGTGGCAATGGGCATAGGCAAGCTCCGCATAGTTGACAGGGACGTTATTGAAGTTACTAATCTGCACAGGCAGCACCTCTACACTGACGAGGACATTGGCAGGGTGAAGGTAGAAGCTGCTGCCGAAAGGTTGCGCAAGCTGAACCCGGGGGCAGAGATAGAGCCTGTGCCGACTTCGGTTACAAAATATACCGCGGAAAACATCGTCAAGGGCTTCGACATCGTCATAGACGCGCTTGACAGCGTTGACGCAAGGTACGCGCTGAATGACGCATGTATCAAGCACAATATTCCGCTCATCTACGCCGGGGCGCTAGGCATGGTCGGATCTGTCACGACTATAATCCCAAACAAGACCGCGTGCCTGCGCTGCCTGTTTCCAGAGCTCAATGAAGAAGAGATGCCGGCATGCAGCACCGAGGGCGTACATCCGTCGATATTGTATCTGGTCGGCGGTGTCCAAGTATCCGAGGCAGTCAAGATAATCACAGGTCAAGAGCCCACGCTTGTCAACAAGTTAATGTACATTGATCTAAACGAGCTCTCATTTGATAAAGTCCAGATAGCGAGACAGGAAGAGTGTTTGGCCTGTGGGGCATCCAAGGCGACAAGCGGTCAGCAGGTTACGGCAAAGGAGTTGATAATTGAGGAATTGTGTGGAAGGGATCGGGGAAAAAGAACATGGACCATAACACCTACCAACCCCGTGGCGGTCAACCTTACAGGTATAAGCAAGAGGGCAGAGACCCTTGGCTACCAAGTAAGGACACGCGGAAACCTCGGAATTACTGCGATAAACGATAGCAGGATGTCCGTTAGTTTTCTCTCAAGCGGCGCGGCAACCATAGTCGGAGCTAAGAACGAGGAGGATGCTGTCGAGATCTATAACACATTTGTTAGTAGTGCATAACCTGCCGAGCCCTACCCCATAAACTCAGTCAGGCTAGATTGCAGTTTCTTTTTCTCCTGGAATATCAATTTCAGTTCTGTGGCAAGCGAATCCACTCTATTTTTCAAGTAATCATTTATCTTGTATTCTTGGCAAAAGTCCGTTGCTATGCTCAGATATTTCTCGACTGCGCCCCTGGTCACAGTCTGCGTCAGCTCTTTACTGCATTCGGTACACCTGCCCATAAGCGGCATACGCCGATACTTCTGGCCGCAGCCCGTACACCTGAATGTCTGCGATGAATATGAGCGCATGTTACCCATTATATCCGGCAGAATATGAGTCGTCAGCACCATTGCCGCAACCTCGTCGGCATCGACTGCGCCTATAAGTTTCGCGGTGTCAAACTGCATCTTTAGCTTTTCATCCATTGTTTCCAAGGTCGAATAGGCGCTCCTCTGCTCTTTCGTGGTCAGGCCGCTTGTCATATGCGTAAAGTTGTAGCCGAAAAACTGCGATTCGCTCCCAATGCGGTTCTTTACTACCTCTATCATGCCTGCAACTTCAGCGGCTTTGGCCTGCCTCCATGTCGCTTCGTAGAATTCCAATGGATATGAGCCGGCAATGTCGATGTTGTGCGCTTGGCGCTGCACTTCATGAGGCAGAACGGTAGGCTGTATCAAGAGTGGCGCATCCATGAGTCCGCCTATCTTATCCGGCAGAAAGTCAAACGAGAAGTTTAGAAAAGCATCCATAAGAAGCATCACCGAATCAGCGTCTCCATCGCAGTCCCGGCGCTTGGCGGAGTGCCAGATGGGAGAAGCCAGACATACCTGCGAGTCTGAAAAGCCGATTATCCTGCCCATCACGCCGACCGAAGTGTGCGGCGCAAGCCCGACTACCATGTGGCCTATCAGTTCGTCAACCTTGTCCACATTGTAGAAGGGTTCGCAATCGTACAGTTTTACCAGTTCCTCGTCGATGAACCTTGCTGTGCTTACCAGATGCTTTGCCGAGTCACGGGGTATTACGACATCCTGCATCATCAGCTCCACAAGCTGGTCCGATGATACAAGCTCGTGGCCCTGATAATCGCGTGTGTAGCCAAGCTCTTTAAGCTTCTCGACGCTTGCGCCAATCCACGCCGGCCTGAAGTGGGTTAGCGGTTCGTTTGTAGCATCAAAGCGTATCGTACCGTCCTTGAACGCATACAGATTGTGCTTCTGCCGCAGTATGCCTTTTTCTAAAGGCTCTGCAGCCCTGTGGCGGCTCATCAGCAACTTGACTCCCTTGAGCGGTTCCTGAGCTTTTGTGCTCACCTTTCTCTGCGCGGCCTCTATCACATCTTTGAGCGGAAAATTTGTTGCACTATAGGTCTTGCCCTCTTTGCCGCAGCGCGGGCATCTTTCACCCTCTTCGATCTCATCCCTGCACACGGGGCACAGGTTGCGAAGCATTGTAGGAGAGCCACAGGATCGACATTGGGTGCCCAGTGACGGCAGGTTGCATGTATCGCAGTAGCGGTTTGCAATCTCGGTATAGACTGAGCCATCGGCAGCGGCCTTGATGATATCTCTCGTTGCTCCACCTTTGTTCCCGATAGGAAACAGCGCATGTACTGGCGGCTTCATCTTGCGCTCGGCCGCCTTTTCAGGTCGGCCCACCCTGACAGCGACTGATGATGCGAACTTTGTTACGACGGTTATACCGGACATTTTTGCAACAAGCTCTGTAGAACTTTCTGCTTGCACGGGCTGACCATCCAGCAGAGCTGACAGGGATGTTGCTTGATCGCCGTCAAGCACTATGCTGTCTCCTGCAATAGAGTGGGTTGCGCCCAGTTTTTCCAAAACTCCTTTTACGACAGGGTCGTTTGGAAGAGATCCTTCTTTCATGCGGTCTTTGAGTAATAGCAATTCTTGCGGTGTGACTACGTCAAAGTAAAACGAGTAGCGCGGATGCAGCGGTATGCCTAGTTGCTTGCTAATCTCAAGCGCCTCGCCGACAGTAGGGGTTATCATAGGGTTTTCTGCCAGCTGCGCCAACCTGTCCCTGTTAACGTCAACGTCTGATGCAAGTTTCTGTTTTAGTTGTAGTGCCCATATCTCTTCGACATAACTTGCAGGAGGCAGCGGC